>JACMPN010000064.1 GCA_014377495.1 Candidatus Sericytochromatia bacterium | reverse complement strand
GACCCCGTCGGCGACTGCCCTCGCGGCTGCCTCGTCACGGTCCAGCCCCCCGAGCTCTCCGCCGACGGCGGCAAGCCGCAGCACCCAAGCGCGGCCGATGCCGCTGCCGGCCCCGGTGACGAGGACCCGCCGGACCGGCAGGGGGACGGAATCAAAAGTCATTTGCTGGCAGTAGACCGTATTTTGTCGCGTCTTTCAAACCGGTCCTGCCCCTTGTCAGAGTCTGTGGGAAACGGACGTCGTCCGGCAGCCCGGTCGGGTGAGACAATGCCAGATGGATCCGGAACCTCCGGATCCAGAGGCTTGGTCTAGCGATTCTGCTGATGAACAGGGGCCGTCTGAGGGGCTCTTGGTTGGTTCGGGTGCAGGCGATGGCTGACGACAGGTCCCCATGGATCTTAGGCAGTCTCGCTTCTTGCCGATTCGCCTTCACGGTGTTTCGGGCAGGACAGTCGGGCCAGCCAAAAGCCCCTCAGACGGCTCCCCAGGAGGGGACACAATGTGGGCGGAAGCGACCTTTCAGGTCGACTTGCGGGTAGCTGGGGCGTTGGCTGACGCCGATGTCGACCGGCTGCGGGGGTATCCCGGCATCGCCCTGGTGAGTCCGGATACCGGACGCCAGCTCATCGTCGTCAGCTTTGATCCCGCGGCGTGGTCGACAGAGTCCTTAGTCAGTTTCCTGGAACGCCTGGTGGTGCCGTGGGTGCTGGTGCGGCTGCCGTTGGCCCTGCCAAAAGCCGCCTGAGCCGGGTCCGGCCTCAAGCGGCGGTGCTGGGGCCGGGCCACGACCTTCGGGTGACGTCCGTCGGGGCATCGATCGCCTGGGCGGTGGCGGCGTGCAAGGCGCAGTAGGGCGTCTCCGGCATCAGGTCCAGCCGTGTCTCCGAAATGGGCTTGTCGCAGACGGCACAGCGGCCGTAGGTGCCCTGGTCCACCCGGGTCAGAGCCTCGTCGACGGCCGTGACCCGGTCGCGGTAGCGCATCCGCATCGTCAGGGCAAACTCCTGCATGTAGGTCCCGGTGGCCGCATCGGCGATCTCGTTGTCCGAATTGCCGGGCGACGAGTCGTTGATGCCCTGATCGGCATTGGCGTTGTCCTCGACGTCGGTCTGATAGTCGCCGGCCAGGCGGCTGTACCGTTGCCGCAGCCCCAGCAGGGCCTGGCGGTGTTCTTTCATGCTTTTGGCCATGGTGGTATCCCCCTCACCGGGCAGTTTCCCGCCGCCTCGGGATGGCGTCAACAGCTGGGGACGGGGCTTTGGTCGAAGACTAAGAAAATATTAAGCAAGCTTTCCCGCTCAGGGCGTATAACAGGGGAGTGAGGCAATGGTCTGGTTAAAGAGATTAAGCGCCACACGTTTTCAGGTTAACGACCCGACGCCCTAGGAGGCCCCGCCATGATGTCGAACTTCCAAGTCCAGTCCCACAACCCCGCCGGCATGCCCCTCATGGCGCCTCGGCAGGGTGCGGGTCGTGTGGCTCCGGGCTTCGGCGGCGGGATCGGCTACGTCCCGGGCTACCAGCAGGACACCTTCGGTGCCCGGATGAATCGCTCCGGCAGGATGGGTCGCACGTCCTTCGGTCCGGCGATCCCCCTGCAGTACATGGCCAACGACTGGCGCCTGCCGGTGAACTACGTCGCCCAGCGGATCTCCCGGCGCCTCGAGGGCCTCGGCATCCACAACTCGCAGGACCTGATTCGTCGGGCCAACACGCCATTCAAGCGCAGCCTGCTCGCCGCAATGTCGGCCGCCTTCGACAAGACGGTCACCAAGCAACTCGCCGGCCAATGGATCAACTACTGGCTCGGTGAAGCCGACATGCTGCGGACCGGCATGCAGCTGGACACCGCCCGTCTCTTGCAGCGCAGCGGCATCAACGACGTGCCCAGCCTGGCCCGTTACATCTCCCCCTTCGACCGGTTGGCCCTCTATGGCACGCTGACCACCAACGCCATCCGCTTCGGCTACCGCATGCCCTCCTGGGGTGAGCTGTCGCAAGCCTGCGATGCCGCCCGGGCACTCCCCTACGCCATCCGCTGGTAATCAGTGGGTCTGGGGTGGTCCATGCCGGCCGCCTGCAAACAAAGTCCCGTCTAAGGTCCAGGGAGGACCTGTCGCCGGGACTTTTTTCGCATCCGACTCGCCCTGAACCACCCCAGACCCACTGATTTGCGGTTGGAGGACGATCCACAACATGACGACCACAGGCAAAAGGCCGGTCATCATGACCGGCCTTTTGCGCGTCCGATATCGAGAGAGTTTGCCCATCCTTGGGAAAGTGTGTCTGGGGGGCGAAGGTGAGTGCCGGGAGCCGCGTGACGACAGATCTTTAAGGGTCTTAGGGGGTGCGGCAACGCAATCGCCACCGCCCCTCAATCACGCCCTTGCATCTGGCGCAGCATCCAGGCGTTCAGCGCGACCAGGAGGACATCGCAGGCGAGGATGCCCCAGATCAGGCCGACGGCACCGCCATTGGCGATGATCCCGATCAGCCGGCCGCCCGCAAAGCCGGTAAAGGCACAGGTCGCGGCCAGCAGCCCGAAGGCCGTGCCGCCGATCGAGATGGCGCAATAGCCCAGCAGGGCGGAAATGCCCAGTTCCAGACCGCCGTAGGTCGCCCGGATATCGATGATCCCCGTCGGGTTGGCCGCCGCCAGACCCACCGTGGCCGCCATGCCGGCAGGCCAGATCAGGAAGAGCAGGCCGAATACACCGAAGACAAGGCTGTTCAGCATCAGGAGCAGACGGGCGGCGATCATAGGGTGCAGGCTGCTTTCATGCCGGCCCGGTGAACGGGGTTCACAGAGATGCGACGGGTCAAAACGGGTCTGTGTGCCTTTGCAGGGAGGAAGGGGAGTGTAACGCCGCCAGGTCCTTGAATCAAACCGGCCCGGTGAACCGAGGTTCACCGGGCCGGTTTCGAGAGAAGAGAGAGGGCGTGGTTAGAACTTCTCGCCGAAGCGGCCGGGCATGAACTTCTGGACCCGCTTGTTCTTCGTGTCCGTCACGTAGATGAAGCCTTGGTTGTCGATGGCGATCGACCAGGGCGTGTTGAACGTGCCGTTCGCCGAACCGAAGCTGCCGATGTCGGGGCTCAGGTAGTTGCCCTGGCTGTCGAACTTCTGGATCCGGTTGTTGCCGGAGTCGACGACGTAGATGTCGCCGTTGCGGTTGTCGATCGCCAGATCGGTCGGGTTGTTGAAGTAGCCAGGCTCGATGCCGCCGACGGACCCGAACTTCATCAACAGGCGGGTGCCCGTCTCATCGTACTTCTTGACGACCGCCCCACCCTGGGCATTGGCATCGACGACGTAGATGTTGTTGGTCGCATCGACCGTGACACCGTGCACACCGTCGGAGTTCAGCGGGAAAGAACCACCCAGCGTGTCCTGCTTGATGTTCATGCTCGAGTCGAGCAGGACCACCCGGGCGTTGCCAGGATCGGAAACCACCATGTCGCCCGTGTTCAGGACAGCCACATCGAAGACGTTCTTGAAGTTGCGGTTGACCGTGGCCACGAACTTGCCGTTCGGGCCGTACTTGCGGACGACGTTGTTGCCCGTGTCGGCCAGGAAGACGTTGCCGCCGACATCGACGCCCACGCCGGTCGAACGCTGCGGCATCCGGAAAAGGTCGCTCTGGATGAAGTCGCCGCTGGAGTTGATCAGGTTGGCCCCGAAGGACATGATCAGACCGCCATCGGAGTTGATCTTCTTGATTTCGGCCCGGTCAAAGCCGAGCACGCCGCCCTTGCCGATCACATCGCCGACGTACAGGTTGTTGTCCTTGTCGATCGTGATGCCAGGGGGATAGACGAAGTTGTCGAAGGCCCGCAGAAAGCTGTTCGAGCCGCCGCCACGCTGGGGGACGATGGAGATCGCCGGAGCCTGGGAGGTGTTGCCGGCAGTGACGTCGACGACGATGTTGCGGTTGCCGACGACGCTGGTGTAGCCGGGCTTGGTGACCATCAGGACTTGACGGCCCTGAGGGGCATTGCCGAGGGTGAAGAAGCCAGCGGCATCCGTCATGGCGACAACCGCCGGCCGAACGCCCGTCACTTGCACTTCAACGCCAGGCACGCCCTGGTTGCTGAGAGAGTCGAGGATGCGGCCGGTCACCGTGCCGGTGGGCAGGTTGCTGATCGGGCCGTAGCCGGCGTCGTAGCCGGTGCCGCCGCTGTAACCGGTGCTGCCGGAGTAGCCGTTGCCGCCGGAGTAGCCGTTGCCGCCAGCGTAGGCGCTGTTCGGATCGACGGTACCGCCTGCCTGCCGAGGCTGGTTCACACCAGCGCCGCATGCCGAAAGCGACATCAGTCCGAGCAAGGCAACGCTCAGAACCTTCACACGCTTCATCATCTGCTCTCTCCCCTCAATCCCGTTCTCCCTGTCGTTATCGTCAAGAAGCTGACAACCTTGCTTATCTAACGGTAAAGAGTGCCTTAGCTTCTGATTAGCAAACGCTGGCCAGTCGCCCATTCCGCGCTGTTCGCCACGCGCTTGCCTGGCACCGGGTAGTTTATCAGGGGCTTTGGGCCATGGCGCTCGTCGCGTGCCGGACCATACCGGTGGTTGCGCTCCCGCCCAGCGCGGCAACCCGTGACGGCGACACCCCGGGAACCGGGTCCGTGACCGATGCCTGGGGCACTGCCAATGCCGTGCCGGTCGCCAGCGTACCGATATAGAAGGGCCGCAGACGCCGATCCCGCTGTCGGAGGGATCCCCGCGCCGCCCCCCGGACCGGACCTGGCGGCAATGGCGGACAGCAAAAAACCCCTGCCGAAGCAGGGGTTGAGAAACTTGGTAGGGCTACGGGGAATCGAACCCCGGTTTTCACCGTGAGAGGGTGACGTCCTAACCGCTAGACCATAGCCCCAAGTAACGAGCAGGTTAGCAAAGCTGCGGGTCACTGTAAACCCTGTGGTTGCTCGGATCCCTGGCACAGGCGTCTGCGGGCCGGTGGCGCCATTGGTCACGGTGACCGTGGCGACTGCTTTCGTCAGCCCGGGAAAGCCCGCTTTGACGTCGTCGGTATGGGCGCTGAGTGGCGGGGCGACGCACTATAGGCCTCTCTGCCTGGCAAGCCTGCAACTGCTTGCTGTCCGATCCATTGAGGATGGTCACAGGCTGTCGCAGCATCGTGCCGGGCGGGTGACGTGACGGCTAAGTTGAAATCGTCACTGGGCGTTTTAGGCCTCTGACACCGTCCGTCCCACCCGGCCCTCATTGACAATAGGTCTCACAAGGCCTAGTTTGGGGCCACGGAACCGAGGGAGGACCGACACGATGACCGCCACACGCATGCCGACTTTTTACATCCCCCATGGCGGCGGGCCCTGCTTCTTTATGGAGTGGCAGATGGGACCGCCGGACACCTGGGATCACATGGCGACCTGGTTGCGCGGGCTCGATGCGACGTTGCCCGCCAAGCCCAAAGCCTTGCTCGTCGTCTCCGCACACTGGGAAGCCCCGGTCGTTTCCGTGATGACGGCCGCAGCCCCGCCCCTGCTCTATGACTATTCCGGGTTTCCCCCGCATACCTATGCGCTGACCTGGCCGGCCCCCGGTTCACCGGCCTTGGCCGACCGGGTCCTTGCGCTGTTGGCCAAGGCCGGCATCCAGACAAGGACGGATGCCCAGCGCGGCTTCGACCACGGGGTTTTTATCCCCCTGAAGGTGACCTACCCGGACGCCCAGGTGTCGACAGTCCAGGTGTCGCTGCTCAAAGGGCTCGATCCGGGGGCCCATCTGGCCCTCGGGCGGGCGTTGGCGCCCCTGCGGGATGAAGGCGTGCTGATCATCGGCAGCGGCATGAGCTATCACAACATGCGGGGTTTCGGGACGGCGGGGGCGCTGCGGGATTCAGCCCGCTTCGGCGACTGGCTCGCCGATACCGTCAGTCAGGAGTCAGCGGCGAGAGCGGCGGCCCTCGCGGACTGGTCGTCAGCACCGGGAGGACGCGAAAGCCACCCCCGGGAAGAACACCTGCTGCCGCTGATGGTGGCGGCCGGCGCCGCCGGTGCGGATCGCGGGCAGGAGGTTTTTCGTGACGAGGTCATGGGTTCGGTGGTGTCGGCGATCCGGTTTGGATAGCGGTGTGGATTGGCGCCACAGGTAGAGACGACTGGCGGCCGTGACCTGGTTGTTGCGTCTGCCCTGCCGTCACGGGAAACTGAAGGGGTCGTCGTCCCCCGCCCCACAGGTGAAAAGGACCCCTTATGGTACATGTCGCGTTTGATTTTGACGGGACGCTCGTCGATTCCCGCCAGATGATCTTTGACCTGTACAACGACCTGGCCGCCCAACGTGGCTACACGCCCATCACGATGGCCGATCTGGCGGACATTCAGCAGTTGTCGATCGCGGACCGGTGGCGGGCGCTGAAGGTGCCGATCCACCATCTGCCAGGCCTGGTCATCGAAGTCGGCCGCCGCTACAAAGCGGCCATCGGCCAATTAGCGTTCTACCCCGGTGTCCCCGAGATGCTCGGCGAACTGCAGCGTCGGGGCGTCACGGCGCACATCCTCTCGTCGAACACCGTCGCCAACATCCGGGCCTTTTTGGATCTGCATGGCGTGACGGCCATCGAGTCGGTGCATTCGGCCCGGACCCTGTTAGGCAAGAACCGGGCCATCGCCACCTTTATGCGCAACCGGAAACTGACGCCGAAAGACCTGATCTACGTGGGTGACGAAGAACGGGACATCGTCGCCTGTCGGGCCAATGACGTCCGGGTGATCGCCGTCAGCTGGGGCTTTGAAGCGCTCAACGTGCTGGAGCGGGCTCAGCCGGATTTTCTGGCCCATCGGACGGACGAACTCCTCCCCCTGATCGTGGGATGCGCTCCCGCCGTAACGGCCAAAGACTCCTGATCCGCCGGGTGTCGGTGCCGTGGCGCCTGGCCTGGCCTTGGGCGGATGCTATCCTGGCTGAGTCGCCCCATCGTTGAAAAGGACGCCGCCATGCTCAAGCGCCTCGCCGTGACTGTTGTGTTCGTTGCCGGTTGCGCGGCACCCACGGCGACGAACCCGGCCGGTGCGGTCAAGCCCTCGCCCACTGCCGGCGCCCCGGCCACCACGACGCCCCAGCCCTTTGCCCTTTCCCTGTATCAGGCGGAGGATTTTCAGCTCGGGGTGCCGAGCGGCTGGGTCCAAACCGTGAAGGACCAGCCCCTGCAAAAATCGGTCAACCGCTGCACATTTCGCCTGCCCGGGCCGAACGGCTCGACGCAGGCGAGCCTCATCGTCACCTCCGGCACGATCGCCTCCTCCACGCTGGCGGAGCAATTCGGCTACTTGAAAGCCGCGACAGTGCAACAAGGTGAAATCATCACGGCGGAGAGCAAGACCGACGCCGGCGACTCCTGGGGCCTGCGCAGCACGGGCAAGAATGAGGCCGGAGCGTTCGTGAATTTCCGCTTTGTTGTCGTCAGCCCGAAGAGTCTCTTTCTGATCGGCCTGTCGGGCCCGCAGGGTGGCCCGCTGACGGACGATCAGGTCCTCCAGATCGCTTCGAGCTTTGCACTGCGCTAAGCGGGCAGTACGGTTCATCCACCCTTCCGGCTGCTCCGGCCGGACGGCGCCTGTGATCCCCCATTCAAACCCGAGCAACCCCGGAAGGCATGACCATGGGTAACCAACCCATCTATAAGGCGCTGTATGTCCAGGTCCTCGTCGCCATCGCCCTGGGCGTCCTGCTGGGACACCTGGCGCCCGAGACCGGCGCAATGATGAAGCCGCTGGGCGACGGGTTCATCAAGCTGATCAAGATGATCATCGCGCCCGTCATCTTCTGTACCGTCGTCGTCGGGGTCGCCGGTACGGCAGACATGAAACAGACGGGCAGGACCGGAGCCCTGGCGCTGCTCTACTTTGAGGTCGTCAGCTCGATCGCCCTGCTGGTCGGGCTCCTCATCGTCAACGTCGTGCGGCCGGGTGCCGGCATGAACGTCAACCTCGCGACTCTCGACACGACAGGGATTGATGCGTTCACCGGACCGGGCAAGCTGCACACGACGGCCGAGTTTCTGCTCGACGTCATCCCCACGACAGTGATCGATGCCTTCGCCAAGGGGGAGATCCTGCAGGTGCTGCTCGTCGCCGTGCTCTTTGGCGTGGCGCTGCAAAAAGTCGGCAGCCGGGGCGTCGTCATCGTCGATTTCATCGAGAAGATCGGCCAGGTCCTCTTCGTCATCGTCGGCATCATCATGAAAGCGGCGCCGATCGGGGCGTTTGGGGCGATGGCCTTTACGATCGGCAAGTACGGCCTGGGCTCGCTCGTGTCGTTGGCCTGGCTGATGGGGACGTTTTACCTCACCTGCGTCGTCTTCATCGTCGTCGTCCTCGGCACGATCGCCCGACTGCACGGTTTCAGCGTCCTGAAGCTCATCCGTTACCTCAAGGCGGAGCTTTTGATCGTACTGGGCACGTCCTCGTCCGAGTCCGTGCTGCCCGGCATGATGACCAAGCTGGAAACCCTTGGCGTCCACAAATCCGTCGTGGGTCTGGTCATTCCGACCGGGTATTCCTTCAATCTGGACGGTACGGCGATCTACCTGACCATGGCCGCCGTGTTCATCGCCCAAGCGACCAATACGCCGATGACGGTGATGCAGCAGGTCACGCTGTTATTGGTGCTGTTGCTGACGTCCAAAGGGGCCGCTGCCGTGACGGGTGGCGGCTTCATCGTCCTGGCGGCGACCCTATCGGCCGTGGGCGGCATCCCCGTCGCCGGTCTGGCCCTGATCCTGGGGATCGATCGTTTCATGTCGGAAGCCAGGGCTCTGACCAACCTCATCGGGAACGGGGTGGCCACGCTGGTGGTCGCCAAGTGGACGGGAGACCTGGATACCGAACAGCTGCATCGCTGCCTGGACAACGGGGTCCCGACTGAAACCGATCAGCCGGAGCCTGTGACTGTCCTCCCGTGAAGGGTTGAACTGCCTTGGGGGCGCGTTGTGACCGGTTCGCAGGACTCGTGCTCCTTTGCTCGTCCGCTGACGGTGGTTACCGGCCGGCAGGGATCGTCGGCAGCGCTACCACGGGGGCCTGAGGGCCGTTCGAATTGACGAATACAGCCTCCACCACCGTCTCGGCCAACTGATCGAACGACATGCTCTCCACTTTGCCCCAGGGGTTCAGGTAGTCGAGCCGATTGTTGGTGACCCCGGTCATCAGGACTGCGTGGCCGCTTCCGATCTCTTCGCCCAGTGCGGGAAGATGTTGGAGGGAGATCGCGACCGGGTGGCCGTTGGAGACCGACTCGGCGATCACGGCGACCATGGCCTTGGGACTCTCGAACTGGTCGGATGAGAGCCTTTCGACGTAGTATCCGGGGCCCAGTAACCCTTTGAGGGTTCTGGCCATTTTGGTGCCACTGCCGCCGGCTGTCAGGCTGCCATCGGGCTGGCGTTGTCTGTCCAGGGCGTTGTCGTAGTCACCCACCTCGTCCATGTACTCCATCGCCGCTGCCTGAAACAGGCGGCTGGGCACTGTGCGTCCACTCTCGTCGTCGGTCTCGGTCCCCGGTTCCCGCCGCAAGACATCCCCGTTGGCCAACGGCGCCACCGGCTCCGATGCGGCGGCCAACTGACCGATGATCCGGGCGAGTTCGGCCGGACGCTGTTTGGCCATGAACATCTGTACGGCCGTCATCGTGCAGGTCCCTTTGGATCGCTGACTGATACTGCTCGGGAAAGCGATTTCCTGCATCATGTCGCAGATGAGTGCGGCGCGCTCCAGGCCCTTCATGAGCGGCACCTTGGGACTGGCCAGGTGTTCTAAGTGCGACAACAGGGTACCGTTGCCCTCGCCAGGGGCCTGTGCCGTCAACGTTCCCTCGATCAGCAACAGCTGTAAGGAGAGCCGGGCGCCGATATCATCGACGGTCTGGTTCCACAAAGCCTGGAATTGCTTGCGCTGCGGGTCACTCAACGCCTTCAGGGCGGGCTGCACCAGAACGGCGTTTTCCTTGACCATCTTTTCGATCGGAACGAGGTTGACCCTCCAATAGAAATGGTATTCGTCAGGCTTCAGCGCTTCACGCTCGGTCTGGCCATAATTGGACTGTTCGACCACGACCGGGACGACGATCCGTTCCGCCCGGCTCCGGGCTTCAGCTGCTGTCGCCGGGGGCTTGCCGGGGAGGTCTGCATCGGCCGTGAACAATGCCGTCGACGGTTTGGCAGTCCCTATCCCGGTTACCTGGAGACCGTCCTGCCGGATCGTGACCGGCGATGCTTCGGGGCGCATGGGACCAATCGGCGCGTTCATCCCCGGCGCCAAAGGCGTCACGGATATCGGTGTTCCCCCAAGGCGAGGCAAAGTCACGCTAATTACTCCCAGATATGGTTCTGGCTATTTCTGCATACATCGGGTGACGCGCCCGAGACCTTGCCCCCCATCCGGCCGAGGGTGCGCTGTGCTGAGACTGGCGGGTTTCCGTGCAGGTCACCGGCACCGGACACTGGGCCTGTGACGGACCCTGCGGGGTCGTGGCGAATCAGTCGAGCACCTGTGATCGCCCTGATCGCCGTCATGCCCGAGACCATCCGCCCCGTGGCCAAAGCCGAGTCTCGTGACAACCCCGCCACCTATTTCCTCTGCCGCCGTCCAGGCCGGCGTGCCGGTCTTCCCGGTCGCCCTGCGGGGGGCCCTGCGGGCGGTCCTCCCGGCTGGCTGCCGATTGCCGAGTCCTGGCGGCATCAGCGTCTCCGTCGGCGAGCCCATCATGCCGCTCGGTAAAGACTGGGCGGCGGCATAACGGCTGCGCCAGGCTGCGTACGACGCAATGCTGCCTGGGACTGGTGAACCGCCGGTGCAACGCAGACTAGCGTTAATCGCCGCATAAAGCGGCTGGTCCCCCGATGGCAGTTTCTGATCGACGGCATTATCCAGTGGGTCATGGGGGTGTGCTGGAAACCATCCGCTCGTTATGAAGCGCCCGGTAGGTTACAATGCCGCAGACTGGCCAGTCTGGCCAAGTGTCGCAGTACGGCTCTGTTTGGGCTGTGCCGGACACCCTGCGGGGGTGTAGCTCAGTGGTTAGAGCGGAGGACTCATAATCCTTTGGTCGTGGGTTCGATCCCCACCGCCCCCAGTCCCTGAAATTGGCTAATAGTAATAGTTTTAAGTGTTTTTGTTTTTGGTTTTCCCGGCGCAAATTTTGGACGGTGCTACCGTGGTGCTACTTAGCAACGATAACGGGATCCAATTGGACCGCTGATTCTGGTAAAGATTTAAGGGCAAGAAATGCATATCTGTCATACAAGTGACCGGGCGATAGT
>JACMPN010000063.1 GCA_014377495.1 Candidatus Sericytochromatia bacterium | reverse complement strand
GCCCATGGGCTGAGCGGGCCTCTTTGGTCTCCGGACTTAACGTTTTTTGGGCCCCTGGATGCGTTTGACGGCCGCTTTCACGGCCACCGGGTCATAACGCCAGTGCCACGATTCCCAGGACATCGACTGCAGAAAGCCGTACTCGCAGGCATGCTGCTTCATCCACCGATAGGCGATCGAACCGCTGAACGGACTCGACGTCGTATTGATGTCATAGGTCACGCCCGTGTGGTGTTCGGACTTACCCGGCCGGGCCACCCAACGTCCGGATCGGTCGGACTGGCGGAAGAGCACCCGTTGCTCGGCGATCGAGCGATAACCGTACACCTCGATCAGCGAGATGCCCGCCGCCGCCGCATCCGCCTGCATGCGGAGCAGGGCCTGATTGGCCTCTGGTGATGCGCCGAGATCCCGGACCAGGCCGGGCGCCAACTGGCCCATGACGTGAAAGCCGTGACCATAGCGTTTGATGGTCACCCCGGAGCCAATGGTGGGGATCGGTCGTCTTGCCTTGACAGGGGCATGGCGCGTCACCGGCGCCGCTGGGATGCCGACACCCCCAGACAGACTGGCCGTCAGGACCAGATCGCCCGTAAACGCAGTCTCATCGGCATGACTCTCCGGTCGGGTGAGGGCAGGCACCAGCGCTGGCGATGATCGGAAAAGTGGTTGGGTGGATCGGACGGCAGTGATCATGTTACCGTTGTAGACAACCTGAGCATAAACCCTTCTTAACCATTAGCCAACAAGCCGTTCTGAGTCCCATCAGGCTGTTGTGGCCCTGCCCCGCCAATGTGAGGTGTCGCGGTCCGGTCAGGTGCGGGCGGCGCCCGGATCACGCTGCAGGGGCAAGGTCACCACCATGGCACAGCCGCCGCCGGGGGCCTCTTCGGCCTCGACGACGCCGCCGTGGGCGACCACCAGACGGCGGACGATGGCCAGTCCCAGACCCGTGCCGCGGATCCCGGAGGGGGCATCGTCGCGTTTTTGCCAGACCTCAAACACCTGCCGGCGGGCGTCGGCCGGGATCCCCGGCCCGTCGTCGACGACCCGGATGACCAGATCGCCGCCGACCAGCGCCGCCTGGAGGCTCACCCGGGAACGGGCATATTTGATGGCGTTGTCGACGAGATTGGCCAGCACCTGATGCAGCTTGCGCCGGTCGGCGGATAGGATCGGCAGACCGGGCTCGCACGTCTGCTCGATCCGCAGGCCCCGGCCCGTCGCCAGGGCGCCCAACTCGTCGGTCACGGCCGTCAGCAGGTCGACGACGAGCATCGGTTCGAGGTCCAACTGGACGAAGCCCGCCTCAAGTCGGGAAACGTCCAGCAGTTGGTTGATCAGCCCGAGCATCCGCCCGGTGGTGTTCACGATCCGGTCGGTGAACTCGTTGCGTTCGTCAGCCGACACGTCGAGCTTGAGCAGTTGGGCAAAGCCGGTGACGACACTGAGGGGACTGCGCAGATCGTGGACGAGCATCGAGGTCCAGGCGGCCTGCAGGGTCTCGCGCTCGTCGCGCTCGTGCTTGAGGCGCAGCAGGGAGCGGACACGGGCGGACAGCTCGATGCGGTCGACGGGTTTGCTGAGAAAGTCGTCCGCCCCGGCATCGAGGGCGGCAATGCGGCTCTCCCGCTCCTGCAGGGCAGTGACCATCACGACGGGCAGAAAATGGGTGTCGGGTCGTTGGCGCAACCGGCGGCAGACCTCGAAACCGTCCATGTCCGGCATCATCACATCGAGCAACACCAGGCTGGCGCTACCGGCCAGGCGCAAGGCGTCAGCCCCGTTGGCGGCTTCCAGGACTTCGTAGCCCTCGCGCTGCAGGCCCAGACTGATCAGCTTGCGGTTATCGGGCAGGTCATCGACGACGAGAATGCGGTCGGTCATATCCAGCTCAGACTCCGGCGCCGACGGAGCGGAATTGGCGGGAGAGCGCCACGACCTGGCGGAAATGACTGACCTCTTCTTGACGGCGGCGCTCACTCCAGCCCAGACGGTCGCCCATCCGGTCCGCCACGGCAGCGGCCACGCCGAGGCCCTGGTCACGGGCCCAGAGGGCGAGCGGCACCCGGCGGGAGAGGACATCATCCAGGCGCTGGGCCCATTCTTCGGTCACGGCCAGATCGATCTCGGCTGTCAGAAAGGGCAGCTCCGGATCGATGCGGGCGGATCCGCCGGCCGTAGCCAGATAGGGGGCCAGGGACTGCAGACGACTGCCGTAGGTGCCGAGCAGGTGGGCGTGGGTGGCGGCATCCACCGAGGCGAACACCGGTCCCAGACTGGCCAACGACGGACCGTGCACCCCGTGCTCGTCCGCCGTGATCCCCTCGGCCCCCGGGAAAAGGGCCGTCGCCGTATCACAGGGCCGCACCGTGATGCCGTCCAATTGCTTGAGGGCGGCATCGACCAGTTGGGCGGCGATGCGCCGGAACGTGGTCAGCTTGCCGCCGGCCACGCTGATCAGGCCGGGCTGCGCGAACAGGGTGTGTTCGCGGGAGATGGCGGACATGTTCGTTTCGGATTGCTTTGGCGCCATCAGGGGCCGCAGACCCGTCCAGGTGGCGAGGACGTCGTCGGGCGTGAGCTTGGCGTCGGGAAAATAGTGATTGGCGCAGCCGAGCAGGTAGGCCACGTCGTCGGCATCGGGGCCCAACCGGTCCCGGTCCCCCTCGTACAGGGTGTCGGTGGTGCCGATAACGGTGCGGCCCACCCCGGCCCGGGCCAGCCGGGGGGTGGGCAGGGTGAAGACGACCCGTTTGTCGGTGGGGGCGGCCATGACGACGGCGTGGGTGGCCGGCAGCCGGCGGGAATCGACGACGAGGTGGACCCCTTTGGCCGGCACGACCCGGGCCATCGCCTGGGCATCGGGCGTCGACATGGCGAGGAGCCGGTCCATCCAGGGGCCGGCGGCGTTGATCGTCACTTTGGCCCGCACCCGGGCCGCCGGCCGGGGCCCGTCAGACCCCAGGGCATCGGCGACGACGACCCCGGCGATGCGGCCTTGGTCCCCGTCGGCAAAGTGGAAGCCGGTGACTTCGGCATAGGTGGCGATGACCGCCCCGTGTGCCTCGGCGTCGAGGGCATTTTCGAGGGTCAGCCGGGAGTCGTCCGTGGCGCCGTCAAAGTAAGTCAGGCTGCCCTTGAGGCGATCACGGCCGATCGACGGCTCCAGGGCGATGGTGTCGGCGGCCCGCCGGATGCGGTGCCGGCCCGGCGTGCGGAAAAGGCACATGCCTTCGTAGGCCCAGAGACCGAGGTCCAGGGCGAACAGCCCCGGAAAGTCGCCCTGGTAGACGGGGATCAAAAAGGGCAGGGGCTGGACGAGGTGGGGAGCGACGCTCAGGAGCAACTGCCGCTCGTTGACGGCTTCGAAGACGAGACCGATGTCGCCTTCGCGCAAATAGCGGAGGCCGCCGTGGATCAGCTT
>JACMPN010000686.1 GCA_014377495.1 Candidatus Sericytochromatia bacterium | reverse complement strand
TCGGCTGGACGGTGGGCTGTGCCGAGGCTGACGGCAGGCCCGTGGGGGTCGGCGTCGGGCGCGGCCGGGAACCACGCCACTGGAAGTACTGCGTGGCCAAGGCTGCCGGTTCAGCCCCCGTGCCCGCCGTGCCGACGGCGTCCGGCTGCCTGCCGGCGGCCAGGATGTCGGCAGGACTCTGGGTGGGCAGGTCTCCCGTACAGCCGGCCAAAAACGCAGCGGCGGCAACGAGGGCGGGCACGAGGGCTGATTTCATTTTCATCTCCGTTTCACGGCTGGAAACGCAGCCTGGCGACCAAATTGGGCGCCGACGTCGCATTTCAGCAAGTAGCCGTGAGTTCCCGACGAGGCGAAATCCTAAACGGTGGAAAGGTCTCGGTCATTGCCTTCGGGCACCGGCAAGCGGCACAGCAGCCATGATGACGGACGGCTGACGATTGTGGCGGTCAACCACCTGATGTCTAGGGGCATCGGGCGATCAAGTCCCGTATCTGGCCAGGGCCTGCCAACCTTGCCGGGCGGGAGTCGCCTGGGCAGAGGGGCCATGTTTCGCACCGGGAGTCGACGGCGCGACGCAGCGATCGGGATGTCCCGGTGCCGCCCATCGCTGCCTCTGCCGTTCAGGCTCTGGTAAACTGACCGCTGGACTTTAATCAATGTTTGAAAAACTCTCTCAAAATGCGATCCGCGTGGTGATGCTGGCCCAAGAAGAGGCCCGCCGCCTCGGCAGTAAGCGCGTCGGTACCGAGCACATTTTGCTCGGGCTGTTGCGGGATACGCAGGGCATCGCCCGCCAGGCCCTGATCGATCAGGGCATCGAGCTTGAGCCCTTGCGCGAGTTGGTCGCCGCCAAAGCCAAGCCCCAGTTGGGCAGCGGCGACGTCCATTATTCCAGCCACACCAAGATGACGATCGAGCTGGCCGAAGCGGAAGCGGTCCGCCTGGGCGATGCCCAAGTCGAAGCGGAGCATCTGCTGATCGCCATGCTCAGTCTTGGCGAAGGGCTGGCCGTGCGGCTGCTCGAAGGATTCGGCGTCATCCTCACCCGGCTGCGCTGGCAGGCCATCCGGCTGCGCCGGGCCAGCCCCGGCGGCGCCCGAATCACCCCCGCCATCGATCAATATGGTCGCGACCTGACCATGCAGGCGGCCCAACCGGCCACGTTCCTGCCATGGGGGCGCCGGCCGGTCGTCGAACAGACGATCGAACTGCTGGGCACCCAGCGGCGCAGCGTGCCCCTGCTCTACGGTCCCCCCGGGGTCGCCCTGAGCGGCATCGTCGCCGGGGTCATCGAGTACCTGCTGTCAGGCCTGATCTTTGACCACATGGCCCATTTCCGTGTCGTCGGGCTGGACATGGCCACCATGAAGGCCGATGCCGAGTCCCTGACGGATTTCCGCCAGGCGTTTCGGGCCCTGCTGGGCGAAGCGGCCCGTTCCAAAGACATCATCCTCGTCATCGAGGCCGTCCACACCCTGCTGCTGGCGGAACCCGACACCAAAGAAGGCATCGCCGCCGAGTTGCTCCTGCCCATGCTGCAGTCCGGTGAGATGGCCTGCATCACGACGGCGGACCAGGCTGCCGCCGAACAATTGATGCGGACCGATCCTTACCGGAAGTTCTTCACCGGCATCCCCGTCCCGGAAACCAGCTACGCCGAGACCCTGCAACTGCTCGACGAAGTCCGGCCCGTCTACCAGACCCATCATCAATTGCTGATCCCGGACGACACGCTGGAAGCGTCCGTGCGCTCGGCCCGTCTGGCCTTGCCGGATGATGCCATGCCCATGGCCGCTATCCGGCTATTGGACCGATCCGCAGCCAGACGCCGCTTTTTGGGACTGACCAACCGATACCGGGCCAGGGACCTGGAACGGCAGCTGCGCAAACTGAAACAGGAACGGGACAAACTCGGGCCGGATCCGCAAGCCGAACGGCTGAGCGACCTGCGCCAGGCCGCCAAGGCCATTGAAGCCGAGATCGCCTCATTAAGCGGCGACCTGCTGGCATTTGGTGAGCAACTGACCCTGTCACCCGCCGATATCGTGACCTACGCTGAGCTCATGCGCCAGGGAGACCGCCTTGCCACCGACTGAACCCCTCGAACCCCGCCTCACCATTGCCATCGACGGTCCCGCCGGGGCCGGCAAAAGCACTGCCGCCAGACGCGTGGCGGAAACCCTCGGCTACGTCTACGTCGACTCCGGGGCGATGTACCGGGCCATCACCCTGCTGGCTCTGCGCCAGGGGGTGCCCCCCGAGGACGTGGCCGCCCTGACCGCCCTGACCAACCGGACGACGCTGACCCTGCTCCCCAGTCGCGACGCGGGGATCCCGGGCCGGGTACAGGCCGATGGCGAAGACATCACCGAAGCCATCCGCACGCCGGAAGTGACGGCCAACGTTTCGCTGGTTTCCAGCCATGCCCCGCTGCGCGAGCGCCTGGTCGCCCGCCAACGGGAACTGAGCAACCATGGCGGCGTCGTCATGGACGGGGGGGACATTGGCACGGTCGTCTTTCCCCAGGCGGAGCTGAAAGTCTTCCTGGTGGCCAGCGTGCATGAGCGGGCCCGCCGCCGGCACCTGGAAAACCTGGCCAAAGGCCTGCCCAGCCAGGATATCGCCACCCAGGAAGCGGAAATCGCCCGCCGGGACGCCTTTGACTCGTCCCGGGCGGCCTCACCGCTCAAACCGGCCGCCGACGCCATCCACCTGGATACCAGCAACATGACCCTGGATCAGGTCGTCCATGCGATCGTGCAGTTATACCAGCAGGTAAAGGCCAAGCTCACCGCCGCAGGGCGTGCCTGACGCTCACCCAACGGGATCCCAAAGAAAACGGGCGGCCCCATGGGGCCGCCCGTTTTGATTGTGCCGACAGAGGCTAGTAGACTTGTCCCGCCGTCTGCCGGCCCGCAGGCTCTTTGACCGGCTTCGGCGTATGGCGGTGCATCGACCGGATGCGCAGCAGATCCCGGAACATCTTCAGGGAGTCGTTGATCAGGTTGACCCGGCTGGCCTCCACGTGGGCCCAGTTGACGGCCACTTCGCGCACCGAGAAACCCTGGTGGGCAGCGAGGTAGAGTACCTCGACATCGAAGCTGAAGCCGTCGAGACGCTGCAGATCGAACAACCGCTTGCCGACGTCGCGGCGAAAGGCCTTGAAGCCGCACTGCGTGTCATGCAAGGGTAAACCGATCATCCGCTGAACAAGGAAGTTGAAGATCCGGCCGATGATCTTGCGCTTGGACTTGGCCTCGATCGTCACGGAGGCATCGGGCATCGCCCGGGAACCGATGGCGACGTCATAACCTTCTTCGAGCCAGTAGAGCAGACGCTTGGCTTCCCCGATGGGGGCGGAGAGATCGGCATCTGAGAAGAGCAGGAAATCGCCGGTGGCCTCGTGGATGCCCCGGCGGACGGCGGCACCCTTGCCCTGGTTGCGCGGGGCTTCGGAGACCCGGAAATGCGGATGGTCAACGGCAAACCGCCGCACCAGCTCGACCGTACCGTCCTTGGACCCGTCATCGCAGACGATGACTTCGGCATCCACGTTTTCGCTGACCAGATACGCCGCAATGGTCGTCAGCGTACTTCCCAAGCGGGTTTCTTCATTGTAGGCCGGAATGATAATCGACAGCTTCGTCATGATGGGTTCCCCCGCCGAGCGGTTGCAGTGTACGATCACGAGTTTCTTACAGTATACACGGGCGTGATAGCCGAAGGATAACCAAACCTTATACAGGGCAATTGCCACCCTGTTGTACCTCGTGATCTTGTAGACGCCAGCCAGCCCGATTTCGTTCCCGCCGGCCCCATTCGATGGGCAAGAATGTTGGTCTGCGCCATGCCTACGCTAAGATGGGGCAGTTCTATCCCCTTGGGGCCACCCTTACGGGTCGTTTCGGTGGTCGTATCGCACTCCCTGCTGAGGGTCGTCTTGAGGATTGTCATGTACGTTCGTCCCGTTCTGCTGTCCCTGACTGCGCTGGTCCTGGCGGCCCCGGCGTATCCGGCCATCGCCCAGACGGCGCCCACCGTCGCCATCGGTGGCCTGCAGGGCATCCCGGTGGCCGATGCGATGACGATGTTGCTCATCGATGCCGTCGGCCAGATCCACGGGATCACCCTCATCCCGCCCCGTCAGAGTCTGTCCGGTCAGCCGGTGTCCGCCACCTGGACTCTGAACGGCACGGTCAAACAACAGGGCAAAGGCTGGCTCCTCGCCATCGATGCCGCCGGACCGGAAAAGCTGCACTGGGAGTGGCAGGGTGACGATCTGGCCGATGCCATTGGCAAAACCTGTCTGCGGCTGACGTCGGCCCTGAAAATCAGCCCGACGCCGGCCGAATGGCAGGCAGTCTCCAAAAGCGTGGCAGCCCATCGGGGCCGGGCTGGCTGGGATGCCGCTCTGGCCGGGCGCCGCTGGCTGCTTTCGAACCAGCCGGAACGGGCCGCCGAACGGTTCCGTCAGGCGGCCGGGGTTGATCCGGCCCGGGCGAGCAACTGGCTGGACTTGGCGAAAGCCTATCGGCAGGCCGCCGATCGGGGGCGTTGGCAGCCGCCCTTCTTCGCCGATGCCATCAATGCCGGCCGCATCGGCAAACAGGAACTGGAAGCCGCCAACAAGGCCACCCAGCTGGCCCCGGCGGATGGCGCGGCCTGGGGAGAGCTGGCGCTGGCCCAGGCACTGGCGGGCGTCCCCGGACCCGTAGCCGAAGCGACCCTCGTCAGCGGGGCCCGTGTCGACCCGAACCTCCCGGACCTGAAGCTTGCCGCAGCCCTGATCCGTGACGACATCCCCAGTTGGACGCAGGCCCTGGCGACCGATCCACCGGATCAGGCCCTGCTGGTCTACACCGGGGCCCGGGCCTTTGCCGGTGGGGACATGGCTACGGCGACCACCTATTACACCCAGGTCCGCCAGCAGGACCCCCAGTCGGCGGCGGCGACCTTCGGCCTGGCCCGCTGTCTGACGAATCAGCGCCGTTTTCCGGAAGCGGTGGCCCTCGCTAACGAGTTGACCAAGAACTTTCCCGCCGTCGGCCAATGGCTGCTCGGCACGATCGAACAGTCGGCAGGCAATCTGAAAGGTGCCCAGACGGCGTTCGACGCCGCCGCTGCCGCTCAGCCGGGGACCGGCTCGCTCGTCTATTTCCAGGGGCGGATCCGCATGCTGCAGGGCGACTCGATCGTCGCCCTGCAGCACCTGCGCAAGGCCCTGGAGCTGGATCCGAATCACGGGCCCTCGGCCTACACGATCGGCGTCATCTACCAGGACAGCCTGCTCAAGCCTGTAGATGCCAAACCGTACCTGCAACAGGCCGGCCGTTTGCTGCCTGACGTCGAGGCGGACGTGGCCCGACGCCTGCGCCTGATCGGCGGGTGAGCGTCGCTGGGCACGGACGGGCCAGACACCCCGGATGGCCGCCTAGGGCGCCTAGGACGGCACGCCGTCCGTCGGCCAAATGGGGCATCCTTTCCAGTTATCACTTGCTCAGGGGCTGTTTTTAACGCTATACTGGGTATAACTTTATAGTTTCGATAATGAAAGGAGCCATCCTATGACGTTGGCTACTGATCTTTACCTGCGCCTCAGCGGCGAAGAAGCCTTGATCTCCGGGATGCCCGGCGTCCTCGAGGGCCTCGTCGGCACCTTGGGCACCGTCGTCAGCGACCTGATCGCCGAGTCGCCCTCGCTAGCCAACTTCTTCCCGATCCCCAGCGACATTGCCGCCTGGGACCTGACGGACGGCCCTGTGATCGCCAGCATCGGCGGCTACAACCTGTCGATGGAGCTCGTCGGCCTGCTGAACAAGCCCAACCAGCTCGAAGCCGAGACCGAAGACGAGAACAAGCTGTTCCTCATCGTCGATGTCTCGATCGTCCGTGACGCCTCCGACGTGCCCTTCGTTTCGACGATCGGCATCGCCAAGGTCGACGGCGTCTGGGAAGAGTTCATCCCCAGCGTGGAAGCCTTCTACACGTACGACGCGATCACCAACCTGCACGCCTGGTTCGAGGATTTCCTGCGGGTCGGCATGCTCGAGCACCGGTTTTCCCCCGGCCCCTTCGAGTACGACGAGGACATGCTCCTGGAAGACATCGGCGACGACATCACCGTCGAAGTCATCGACTAATCTCGGCGGCTCGTTTAAAAGCCCGGTCGGACCATCCGACCGGGCTTTTTTTCGTGCATTCCGGCGTATGCAGGCCGGTCCGCCCGTTTACCGCCGGCAACTTGGCCTGATGAGGACTGGACAGGTTGTGGGTTGAGGGGGCACTTGCTACACTAGGGGGGACCCGCGGGCGTAGCTCAGTTGGTAGAGCATCAGCTTCCCAAGCTGAGGGTCGAGAGTTCGAATCTCTTCGCCCGCTCCATGGATTTTACTGCCCCGGCCCATGCCGGGGCAGTTTTTGTTGTGGGCCAAAGCCTGTGTGGATCCTGACGCAGACTCACCAGGCCCCTTGGCCAAGACCGACTCACGGATATGATGGCCACCCGCTATCGTCAGGGATATATCTCGACATGAGGAGGTAGCCGTGCGGGGGCCATTTTCCCCCTCCGGTGCCGTTGCCCTCATCGCACTTACCGTGAGTTGCCAATCATCCCGGCTGCCGCCACAGGCAGTCCCCTGGCCGTCGGCCATGACGGCGGTCAGCCCTGCGCCCGCGCCCAGGACGCTGGCGAGCCCCGGGCGGACCGTCGTCCTGCCTGTGGCCTCGCCGCGACCGGGACCCTCGCCCCGGGCGTCACCGCCTGCTGCCGTCGTCGTGGCTCAGGCCACACCGGTACCGCCCCTCGCGGATGCGCCGCGGGCCAGTCCGACAGCCGTACCCCGCCCCGAGCCGCCCCCGCCCGCATCGCCACCACCGGCCAATTCCGCCGCCACACCCGCGACCAAGCCTGCAACCGGTGTCCTCTTTGATCCCCGCTGGTCCGCCACCCCCATCGGCCGGGAACCGCCCCACTTCCAGGATCCCGCCGACGAGCCCGGCAAGCCCGACTGGCTGCAGTCCGGCGCCTGGCCCATCGTCGGCGACACGGTTACCAAAGGTGTCGTCTGGCAGGCCAATACCCTCGCCGTCCCGCCGTTTCTCAGCTTCCGGGTCTGGTCGGGCGCTGCCCTGCCCGACCGGTACGTCGTCACCATAGCCGTCCGCCCGATCAGCAGCCCGCATATCAGGCCGCCGATCGGTGAGATCTCCCTCATCCCCTTCTACACCGATCCCACGCACTACCTCGAAGTGGTCGTGGGTGGCGACCGGATGGGCGTCTGGATCGCCGACGGGGCCAGTCCGCAAAGCGAACAGGGCTGGCGGGGCCTGCATTTCCTGCCGATCGCCACGGCGGTCGGCGAGACCCGCACCGTGACGATGACTGTTGATCGCCAACGCCAGACGCTCACAGTCACGTCAGCCGGCCAGACGGCCAGCGTCACGGAGTCCAGCCTCGGCGGCAAGCCGGCCGGCGTGGCCATCCGGGCGGTCGGCAAACGGTTCGCCGTGCCCGTATTCCGCATCGAGGCCCTCCCCTGTGCCCGCCAGACCGGGAACCGGGAGACGGAAAAACACCCGCACCAGCCGCCGCCTGATGAGGCGGGG
>JACMPN010000685.1 GCA_014377495.1 Candidatus Sericytochromatia bacterium | reverse complement strand
GACTGTCGGCGGATTGTGAGGCCAGAAGGCTGGTCCATAGGACAAGGAGCCGCCCCCCGATCGGGGGGCGGCTCCTTGTCCTATGGACCAGCCTTCTGGCCTCACAATCCGCCGACAGTCCTTGTGCGACCTAGTACCTGTCGTGTACGGAGCGCAATCCCCTCGCCGCAGCCAGCCACTCCACGGCCCCGTAGACTTGCTGTGCCCGAGAGACCGGCACCTCGGCAAGCCTGCCATACCTGCCGGCAGAGTGCAGGTCGCGTCCCTTCCCGGCCTGGACAGGGAGGGCGGTTGCGAGCGTCAACGTGGCGAGGGCTGCAACGCTCATCGTTCCCCTTGTCAATCTCCTGTCAGCGCTGTCTGGCTGATCTCCTGCGATGACGGGTGACGCTCGCGGATCGCCCGCAGACTGACGTTTTATCATGAACAAACCATACGGTCCTACATGGATCATTTGGCGGCGGCACCCGCCACTGCGCACCGGGCGCGGTCTCGGGCGCCATGTTTGAGTAAGATGAGCGCCGTGTGTGTCAGTCACCCCAAACGCGCAGAGAGCCATGGCTAACGTCCTGGTGGACGGCAGTCATGGCTCGCCTTGGCTGAAGCGCTAAACGGTGGGGGCGCCGACGAAGAACTCCATTGCCAGGTAGCTGCACATCATGTCCAAGGCTTCGGCCTGGCTCGTGGCATCAAAACAGCGGGAGATCAGTGCGTTGTCGGCCCGGTACAGTGAAACCCAATATTCTTTGGTCATCTCAGCTTCTCCTTCTCCAACCCTCATGCCTATCTATCGGCCCTCTGAAGTACAACCTTGCGTACATCTGCTTAAGGGATAACTAACAGCTAGTTAAACTACTGCACACGGCCAGCACTCGCCGCGGCTCGACTGTCAGAGCCGCGCTCCGACAGTCGAGCCGTTCCCGGCAGTCAACGCGAAGAGAGCCATGGCTAACGTCCGGGTGGACGGCAGTCATGGCTCTCTTTGGCTCAAGCGTTAAACGGTGGGGACGCTGACGAAGAACTCCATCGCCAGGTAGCTACACATCATGTCCAAGGCTTCAGCCTGGCTGGTGGCATCAAAACAGCGAGAGATCAGTGCGTTGTCGGCCCGGTACAGTGAAACCCAATATTCTTTAGTCATCTCAGTTTCTCCTTCTCCAACCCTCATGCCTTTCTTATAGAAAGACCGGCCGGGCAACTTGCGTACATCCGCTTAAGGGCTAACTAACACTTGGTTAAAGCAAACGGATGAGGACGTGCGCCCCCTGGTGTCCCAACGAGAAACCGCTGTCACCAAGCCATTTGCAGCCACCCGCGGCCAGATGTGCCGCATGTGCCGTGATACAGTCACCTCCGACTGCCCATCTCAGCATGCAGGGAGGCCCCATGGCCCGTCTCGCATCGCTCCTCGTCGGCTTCATCGCCTTGGAGCACCTGTGGTTCCTGATCCTGGAGATGTTTCTCTGGCAGCACCCGGCCATCATCCAGGCGTTCCGGACGACGGCAGCGATCTCCCGGGACACGGCCATCCTCGCCGCCAACCAGGGCCTCTATAACGGCATCCTGGCCGCCGGCCTGCTCTGGAGCCTGCTCACCACCAACGCCAAAGAAGCGTTGCACCTGAAAACGTTCTTCTTGGCTGCGGTGCTCGTCGCTGGACTCTATGGAGGACTGACGGCGTTCCCCTTCATCCTGGCCGTCCAAGCCCTACCGGCTATGCTGGCCCTGATCCTGGTCCGGTTCGTCGGAAGCAAAGGCAGCCGGACAACGGCCGGCCTTACCCTTTAGAGGGAGGGATGATGCAACGAGCGGGAAAGGGGGCAATGCCATCTGCAGAGGCGATTGACGGATGTCCGGGGCTCACCGGGACAAAGCGGTAACCCTGTCAGGTCCTTGCCGTGGCTGGCTGGACCGTAAGAAGCCGGCATGGTAAACTTTGGCCATGCAAAAATCGCTAACCATCCTCGTCGCAGACGACGAAGCCCTGATCCGCATGGACCTCAAAGAGATGCTGGCGGAAAAAGGTCACAAGGTCCTTGAGGCTAAAGACGGCGCTGAAGCCGTGGTCATCGCCGAAGCCAATGCGATCGACCTCTTGATTCTGGACATCAAGATGCCGGGACTCGACGGGCTCTCCGCCTTGCGGCAGATCAATGTCAACCGCATGGTGCCGGCGATCATGTTGACCGCCTACAGCCAGCCGGAGCTTGTCAGCCAAGCCGTCGATCTGGGCGTTTTCGCCTACCTCGTCAAGCCCGTCAAAGAAAACGACCTGCTGCCGGCCCTCGAAGTGGCCATCGCCCGGGCCGACGAGTATCAGGCCCTGGCGCGCGAAGTCACCGATCTCAAGGAATCGATCGAGGTGCGCAAGCTCGTCGAACGGGCCAAGGGCGTTTTGATGCAGTCCTTCAGCCTCAGTGAACCCGAAGCCTTCCGCCGCATCCAAAAGCTGAGCATGGACTCCCGCAAGTCGATGCGTGAGATCGCCGAAGCGATCCTCACGGTTGGCGACCTCAAGAGCGGCTTGCCCGGCTGATCGACACCCTGATTCACTGGAGCCGTCCCGACCTGTGGGGCGGCTCTTTTGCTACGGCTGACTGGCACCAACGGTCGTAACCTGTGCCCATGCGGCCCCGGCATCGATCATTGCCCGGCCGATCGCCTCGGCCCGATCCTCGGGAGCCAGCGCCATGGCACATCCACCCCACCCGCCGCCGGTGAGCTTCGCCCCGTGGGCGCCTGCCTGAGTCGCCACCCTGACCAGACGGTCCAGCATCGGCGTCGACACCCCGATGGCCTGCAGCCAGCGCTGGTTGTCCGTCATTGCCGCACCCAAGGCCGCTGGGTCACCCGCCTGCAGGGCCTGTACCATGCGGTCGACAGCCTCCCGGATGCCGGCAAAATAGCCCCCGTACAGGTCCGGTTCCGAATCCCGCCGCAGGGCCACGTCCATCACGGCCGCCTGTGTGCTCCCCACCTCGCCGGAATGGGCGATGACGAGCGTCAGGGGTCCTGCCAGCGCAAAGGGCTCGGGCGGCTGACCGGTGACGAACCGCAGGGGTCGGCCCCAGGCGATCGCCGCCGTGTCCACCCCGGAGGCCCGACCATGGGCCGCCTGCTCGGCTTCATTCGCTAAGCGCTGGATGTCCGCCGGGGCCATACTTGTCCCGTGCAACCGGCTGAAGGCTCGGGACAGGGCCACGCAGAGTGAGGCCGACGACCCCAGGCCTGAGGCGATGGGCACGGATGAGCGCACTTCCAGGGTGGCGTCCGGCAAACCGTGTCCGAGGGCCGCCGTGATCGTGCGACAGGCGCCGGAGACAAAGGCCATCTGGGCTTCGCTCGGGTTGGGCAGATCGCCCAGGAGGATGCGCAGCTTGGGGATGTTGCTTTCCCGCAGGCTGACTTCGGTGCGCAGGCCGGACAACGGCAGGACGAGCGCCGGCACGCCATAGACCACGGCGTGCTCGCCCCCCAGAATGATCTTGGCCGGCGCCGACGTCCTCAGAGCCGCCCGTGGGCTCACAGCGTCGTCTCGAGCTGCTTTTTGAGATCGAGCAGCAGTTCTTTGGCCTTACTGACCTTGATTTCCTTGAGCCGGACGAGACGACGGGCGATGACGTCGACCTCGGCCCCCTCGGCTCCCGCCGACAAGGCCACGCTACGGGCGTGCAGGGCCATGTGGCCCTTTTGAATGCCATCGGTGACCAGGGCCCGCAGGGCAGCAAAATTCTGGGCCAGGCCGGCAGCGGCAACCACTTCGCCCAGTTCGCCCGCTGATTGGCCACCGAGGTTCCTCAGCGCCAGCCGGGCCATCGGGTTAGCCTGGATCGAGCCACCGACGGTGCCTGCCGCCATGGGGACCGTGATTTTGCCGACTAGGTTGCCGGCTTCGTCCTTACTCCAGTGCGTCAGGGGCCGGTACTCGCCTTCCCGGGCGGCATAGGCGTGGACGGCAGCCTCGACGGCCCGCCAGTCGTTGCCTGTGGCGATGATCACGGCATCAATGCCGTTCATCACGCCCTTGTTGTGGGTCACGGCCCGGTACGGGTCGGCGGCGGCAAAGGCATAGGCCTGCAAAATGCCCTCGATCACCTCGGGCCCCGTGAACCGGGGGGTGGCGAGGACCTCGGCCGGGATCACGCACTGGGCGGAAGCCAGGCAGCGATCCGTGTAGTTCGAGAGGATGCGCAGGTAGACCTTGCCTTCGGTCAACCGCTCGACTTCCGGGGCCAGGCCTTCCACCATCGTGTTGATCGTGTTCGCCCCCATGGCGTCTTTGGTATCGACGAGCAGGTGCAGCACGAGCATCCGGCCGTAGGCGCTGGCGCCTTCCTTGAGGATGCGGACTTCGAGCTCGCGGGCCCCACCGCCCCGTTCGACCATGCTGGGATTGAAGGCGTTCGCCTGGAGTAGCAGTTCGTGGCGGGCGGCCATCAGGCGCTCGGCCGCAGCCTCGACGTCCGGGCAACCCACGACCTGGATCTGCCCGATCATCATCCGCTCGGTGCTGTGGGCGGTAAAGCCGCCGTTGATCCGGATCGTCTTGGCCGCAAAACTGGCGGAGGCGACGACGGAAGGCTCCTCGATGGCCATGGGAACGACATAGTCCCGGCCGTTGATCAGGAAATTCAGGCCCAGACCGAAGGGCAGTCCATAGACACCGACGACGTTCTCGACCATCTTGTCGGCACCGGCCAGGCTCAGGCCACTGGCGCTGCGCAGCAACTCCGACTCCGACGCCGACAGATCCCGCATCGTGATCAGCGCCTCGATGCGCTCGGCGGGGGTCAACTCGTAAAACTTCGGTGGACGTGCGGACGACAACCCTAGCCTCCTTGCGCCATGTCGGGTACCTGTGCGGCCTCAGGGCGGGCGCCGGACACCGGGGCATGCGGCGCGCTCACTACCGTTAGTCACTGTACCACAATCACAGGCCCCTGTTCCTCTCAGCGACTGGCCCGTAGCCCGAGCAACGACTTGTCGGGGCGCCCCTGTGCGCGCCAGGCGCACCGGACTGCAGCGGGATGCCGCTCAGACCCCGATCGACGGCACCACCGTCACGGGCACGTTGCGGATGCCGAGCTGCTGCCAACGGTCCTTCAGGCGCTTTTCCGGCTCACCGGCCTCGATGACGGCGATGCCGCAGTCACCGCCACCGGCTCCGGAACTCTTGCCGCTGGCACCGAGGGCTTCGGCACTGTCCGCCAACGCCGCCAGCAGGGGCGTCTCGATCGTCAGCCCGATGGACTGGCCGAGGCCCCGCAACACCCGCCGGGCCTCGCGCATGCCCAGCTGGAACGTCGGCAACTGCCCGGACTCCAGTCCCCGCACGCAGACGTTCACCGCCTGGCGGCTGAGACTGGCAAACTCGATCCATTGCTGTGGATGCGCCTCGGCCCAGGTGAGGACATGGGCCACGGCCGGTCCCGTCGAGACACTCTGGCCGGTGAATCCGGCCAGGAGCATCGCCCCGGCCGGCATCGCCAGCGGCGTCCAGATCGCCACGCTGAAGGCGGTATTCACGATCGCCGGCCCCGTCAGCTGGACCAGGAAATCAGCCCCCAACGAGCGGTACAAGCCGATGCCGCCATAGGCGATGGCCGCAACATCGATGCCGGAGCCGGAGCGTTGTTG
>JACMPN010000684.1 GCA_014377495.1 Candidatus Sericytochromatia bacterium | reverse complement strand
TGTGGCGCACCGGTACGGCTTCGCCGTGGGGAACGCCGAGGGCCCGGCAGACAGTCTGGAAACGCTGTTCGGGGCCGTCGTCAAAGACGATCTCGGCACGGGTCGGCGGGACGTCTGGCAGGCCCCGGCCGGTCATCTGCTCGGCGAAGCCGTACCCGTCGTCAAGGCGGATGCCGGTGCCCGTGAGGATGCGCTGTGGCTGCTGACGGTGGCGTACGATCCGGCCGTGCATCGCAGTCGGTTGGTCATCCTGGATGGCGAGGGCGTCGGCGACGGTCCGGTGGCCGAGGTGCATTTGCCGTTCCACGTGCCCCTTGGGTTCCACGGCAACTTCAGCCCGGGGTGAGCGGGCGATGCCCGTCCGGCTGCAGGGGCGGTGACCGGGCCCGATCACCGTGTCGGTGGCATCGTGAAGAGTCCGAAACGTGCGTTCCAGCCGCCCTTGTGCTGAGGGCCGGGAATGCGCTGAACGTGTGACCCGCGACCGGAAAGGAGCGTGCCATGGCAACCAAGAATCCGGCGACCCAAAGCCCCGACCCCGCGATCACGATGGCCAAGGCCAAGGAAGGTGTGCTGAAGGTGTCCCGTTTTCTGGCGACCCCGACGGATCTGGCCGCCAAGGACGTGGCGGCGATTACCGAAGCGCTGAACGGCCTGGCCGCCGACTCGTTTGCGTTGTACGTGAAGACCAAAAACTTCCATTGGCATTTGTCGGGCGTGCACTTCCGTGATCTGCACCTGCTGTTCGACGAACAGGCCGATGCCATCTTCGTCTCGGTCGACCTGCTGGCCGAGCGGGTCCGGCGCATCGGCGGGACGACGATCCGGTCGATCGGTCATGTCGGCCAGTTGAGCCGGATCAGGGACGACAACGACGAGTTCGTCCCGCCCCATGAGATGGTCCGCCGGCTCATGGCGGACAACGAGACGATGATCCGGGCCCAGCGCCAGGCCCACGACGTCTGCGACGAGGCCCGGGACTTTGCCAGTGCCAGCATCATCGAAACCCTGATCGACGAGGCCGAACGCCGCAACTGGTTCCTGTTCGAGGTACTGCAGGGCCTTGAGACTCATTAGGGACCAAGCACCCTCGCCGCTGCGCTGACCGGGCGACCTTGCCGGTCAGCGCAGCAGCGCACGTGGGCCAATGACGTCTGGACGGGGGGGAATCCGCCCGGTTACCGGATTTTCTCAGAAAGTTGTGTGGTCAACCCCACAAACGCTTGATCCGGACCACCCGGATACGCTATTATCGCAGGAGGTTCATGGATGAGCTGACGTAGGCCACGGATTTTGGCCGGAGAACTGTCATGGACATGACCATTGGCCGGATCGTTCCTGCCGCAACGGCGACTGCAAATCAGTCACAGCGCGGCAAGGACGGCAGTTTTGCAAGCTTTTTCAATAGGGTCGTCACCTCCCTCAGCGAGTCTCAGCCGGAAGTGGCTGAAGAGCGCCCCGTCATGCACTTTGGCGAAGTGGGCCTGCGCGACGTGATGGCCGCCGTCGATCAGGAGACCGAAACCATCCTCAAGGAGTCCCAACAGGTGCGCAAACAGGCGATCAATGCCTACGGGGCCATCCTGGGCATGTAGGGCCAAGTCGGCCAACCCGCCACATCGAGCTCAGCACCAACCGGCAGTTCGCCCAAGCGATCTGCCGGTTTTGTCATGGCGGATTCGCAGGCGGCAACCGCCGTGCCACCTGCGAATCCGCTGCGCCGGCGTGATCTGCCAGGAAAATGGTTAAAAGAAGCTTATCCCTCGTTTATCAATTGCTAAACATTTGATGCGGTGCACATTGCGTACAGTACCTAGGTCATCTGCGGGGAGGTCTGGACTCATGGTCAAGTGGGCGTGCACCGGTCTCCTCATCGCCAGCATCCTGGCCGGGTGCAGCGGCGGCAATCCGACGACACCCTCGGGCCGCCCATCCGTCGCCGGCATCAGGCCTGTGTCCGCCGAAGACCGGATGAACGACCCCATTGCCGAGCCGGCTGCTGACGATAGGGCCCCCGGCGAGACAGTGGTCGATGATGTGACGGCTAAGGCTCCCGGCCCGTCCGTGGCGCCTGCCGCATCGCCTGCACTGGAGCCTGTCGTTGCCAGCCCTGCGCCGTCGGCAGGGTTGCCGGCGATCGTCGTGCCGTCCACCACCCCTGTCGCCGTTGCCCCGCCGGCCAAGTCGTCCCTGCTCAAATCGGTCGGTGGGGTCGTGAAGGGCCTGTTCCAAAAGGTCGTCGACACGTTCAAGAAGAAAAAGTCGGCCTAAGGCGCCGTTCAGGGGCTGCTGATCGCCGGTAATCCCGCCGACGGTGCGCTATCGTGGGTTGGCATCGTCGCCGTCTCAAGGTGCCTTCCCATGCAACGTCTCGCCTTGGCTGTTTCCGCGCTCCTGGTTTTGTCCTTGCCGGCGATGGCCGAAATCCCCCCCGGGATGATCCAAAACGCCAACGCCAACGCCGGCTCACAGGCCATCCGGCTGGGAGTCACGGGTTGGCTGCAGATGACACCGGCCTTCACCCACCATGTGCTGATGAATCTGACGGTGCCGATCGTTCAGATGCCCTGGCACGCTATCATCGAGGCGATCCCGACCGTGGGCACGGGCAGCCTTGTCGCCGGGTATCTCTTTCAGCCGGGGCCGCTGACGATCACCCCGGGGATCGGCCTGCGGTATTTTGGGGCCACGGGCGGCCCGACCGATGGGTTCCTGTATGGGCCACAGGCCAAGCTCGGCGCCCGCCTGCAGATCCTACCTTGGCTGAATCTGGCGGCCGGCATGGCGTATGCGCCGTGGTTGCCCGTGTTGAACAAGACGGGCGCAGGCAGTTACGCCGATTTTTCTGCCTCACTGGGCGCCACGTTCGGCCGCATGACCTATTCACTCGGTTACCTGGGTTACCTGGTGGATGCGGCGAACCCCGGATTGGCGGCGTTCCAGACACCGCTGGTCGGCGGGCCGACGGCGGGGATCGCTTTCGCCTTTTAGAGACTATCTCAATCAACGATCGGTCGCCTGGCACCGCATGGCTGCGCCAGGACTGCGTTACAGTGTCTCACCGGACTACCCCGTACGCTTCGTCACTGCGCCTTGCCTGGCATTGCCCTATGGCGCCAGGCTCGGTCTCGTTGATTGAGATAGTCTCTTAGCGGCTGGCCGGGCAGCAGCGGCAATGTGACCGACCCGGTTTGGCGCCTAGTATCAATACTGATTCAGTGTGCCGAGTTGCCGTGCCTTGCGTTCGGCGATGGAGAAGACGAGCATGCCCAGGCCGAGGTAAATGGTGGTGTTCAGGGCCAGGCTGGCCACCGAGCCGTCGGCGAACAGTTGCGACAGCGGCACGCCCTGGACACCGACCTGACGCAGCAGGACCAGCGCCTTGGTGAAAGGGAAGTTTTCCACGAAGCCCTTCACCCAGCCGGGGAGCGACTCCAAGGGCAGGATCGCCAGACCGAAGACCAGCATGACGGCGAACTGGGCCAGGGTGCCGACCCGCTTGTACAGGAGCGCCGCCCCGCCGAGGATGAGCCCGATCCCTTCGGTGCCGAGGTACATCAGCGTGAGGAGCAGGATGAACGCCGGGATGTTCAGGTGGAACTGCAGTCCGGTGATCAGCATGGCGATGGCCAGGACGAGGGCAAAGCGGACGAGCATTTCGACGAACGATGCCAGGTCCCGCATCAGCATGATCACCAGCAGGGGCGGCGGGCTGAGTGCCGCCTGCTCCAATGTGCCGGTCTGCACCTCATCGCCGAGCAACTCGCAGGTATTGTTGATCCCGTTGATGGCGATGTAGGTGATCAGCAGGCCCAGCAGGCGGCCCATCTGGCCTTCGTGGAAGCCGGGCAGGCTACTGCCGCCCGCCCCGCCGATGGCGCTGAAACCGTAGTACATCATCAGGGCGAAGCCCAGATTCCAAACCAGGCGGCTGATCAGCTCAAAGGGGTACCGGGACAGCAGGATGAACTCACGGCGCAGTTCGGCTGCAAACAATTGGGCGTAGTTCATGTTGCACCTTCCACGATCCGCCGGTAAATGGCTTCCAAGTTGATCTCCTGCTGCTGGATCGACACCAGTTCCAGCCCGGCGCTCCGCAACGGGACCAGGGTGTCGTACAGTCGGTCCGAATGGCCCTCCGGCAGGTGAAACCGCATCAGGGTCCCTTCCAGCTCGAAGCCGTCGGCACCGAACTGTGTCAAGGCCAGCTTCGTCGCTTCGTCGAGGCACCCCCGCACGGTGACGACGTAATCCGGGGTCTGGTGGGCGGCCATCAGCTGGGTCAGCGAATCGATGACGGCCAACTCACCTTTGGCGATGATGGCGATCCGATCGGAGAGGGCCTGGGCCACCTCCATCTGGTGTG
>JACMPN010000683.1 GCA_014377495.1 Candidatus Sericytochromatia bacterium | reverse complement strand
CGGTGCCGGCTTGGCCACGGGTGCCGGTCTGGCAACGGGTGCCGGTTTGGCGAGGGGTTCATCCTCGGGGTCTGTTTCGACATCGGGTGTCGCCACAGATGCGGGCTTGAAGACCTGTGTCGGCTTGAACGTGGCCGACCGCATCGCCATGGGTTCCGGCTTGGTAATCGGCATCGCATCGATGAGGGCTTCGGCCTTCGTCGGGGCAGCCGGCTTGACGGGGGCGCTGGGCGCCGCCGGTGCAGGCCGATTGGCAGGCGTCGACATCGTCATCGACGGCGGCAGATCAACGTGCTCGGGCATGAAGGCTTGCGGCTGCCTGAACACAGGCGTGGGCTCTTCGGCCGGCGCCTCTACGGCTACAGGCTCAGAAGCCGACTTCGGCGGGGCCCACACAGGCTCGAACTGCGGGCACCAGCTGTCATGGCCATCCTGGGGACGGCGCTTGCAGGATTTGCAGGCAGGGATTTGGTTGCTTTGCGTCATTGAAGTCACGATTGCTTCTTTTTATCCGATATTCGCCGCCGCGTCCACCTGAGCAACAGGCAGACCTCCCGTATGGTAACTCTCACAAGCACCAGACAGATGTGATCGCAACGGCCGTTGAGCCGATCACTTTGTCAGATCACAATGATACTGGTTGACATGGTACGACGGACGGTGCAATCGCTGAAACGGTTGGGGCTGACTATTTTCAACGCCGGCAACCTGCCGGTGCTTTTCCGGATCGGGGAAAGTATCTGGCAGAGAGCCATTCGGACCTGCCGGTGTCCGTTGTGGATTGTTGCTGGAACGGTCGGCTTTTTTACTGAACGCAGCTCGCATCGCCGAGGGGGCACGTCACCTATTGTGGCCGCCGATAGTCGCAAGTCCCTGTATTCGTCGGAACCTAGCGCGTGCTTAGCGTTCCCTTAAAGTGCGGAAAGGCGGCGGCGGGCCGGGAACGGCCGCTGCATGTCGACGTTTCCGGTCCAAATGTTGGCCCAACTTCACAAGTACTGGCTCGGCTGGTCACCCTAGACTGCACCCGGCCACGGTAGGAGGTGGACGATGCAACCAACTTGGACCGTGACGCTAAGTGGCTTTTTGGCACTGGCCGGGTGCCTGCCGATGGCTGATGCGCCTCAGATAGTGCCGTTGACACCGATGCCTCACCAATCCAGTGCCGCGCTCTCGCCCCCTGTCCCGATACCCCAGCCCGTCGGGCCTTCACGCCTGCCTGTGGTCATGGACAGGCCTCAGCCGTCCGTGCCTCCGGTGCCAGTGATGACACTGCGCCCTACCGCACAGCCCACCAGGGTGCCGGCACGTGGGGCGACCGATTCCGGCCTGTTTTTCGAGGCCGACTGGTCGGATGCCCCGGCCGATGGCGAGCCCGCTTGGTTCCTGGATCCGGCAAAGACAAGCGGCGACCATCCCTATTGGTTGTCTCCGGGCCAATGGCGCGTCACCAGACTGACGACTCCCGCCTATACCGGTCTCGCCTATCAGGCCAGCGAGGAGCGGCCTCAGCCATGGCTGAGTTTTCGGGTCCTGCAACGGCCTAGCGTGCCGTCCCGCTTCCGGATCCTGGCCACAGTGCAAGGTGTGTCCAGTCCCTATCTCCAATCGCCGATCGGTGAAATCTCGATCATCCCCTATTACCTGGATCCGACGCACTACATGGAAGTGCTGGTCACGCCCGCACACCTCGGGATCTGGCTTGCCGATGGGGCCGAGCCCGATACCGACCGGGGTTGGACAGGGGTGCACTTCCTGCCCGTACGCACGGATGTCGGGCAACTGCGCCAAGTGACGATCGACGTGGATCTGAGCGCCAATCGCCTGACGGTCGCTGCCGGTGATCAGACGTACACGCTGACTCACCCGTTTTTGCAGCCGGACCGGGGGCATGGGCTGGCCGTCCGCGCCGCAGGCAACACGTTCAATCTCCTGCGGTACCGGGTCGAAACGACGCCGTAGGCCGCAAGGGCCGGGGCTGTGTGATTTGGGTGACCTTTGACGCGTGATCGTGGCGCTCACTGGCAAGCGCTGGCAATGTTTCAATGATTTCAGACAAAAACGGCAAACCCATCGTGAGGTGGGGACGCAAAGCCACGGGACTCCCTGAGTTAGCCGGGCTGCCATTTCACTCCAAATGTCAAACAGGAGCGCAGACATGCGTATCTCTCACCTCGTTGCGGTCGGCTTGCTCAGTGCGATCAGTGCGTGCGCCAGTGTCGCCGATGTGCCCACCCGTACCCGCAACACGGCAGGCACCTTCACCGGGATGGCCATGCCCCCGCTACCCCCGCCGGGACAAGTGGCGCCTCCCCCCCGCCCGGGGCAACCCGTGCAGGCCGGCCAGCCGGTCGCTCCGACCCCGCGGGTCACTGCGCCACCGACCCCGGTGGCGACGCCCTTGCCGGCCCATGTTCCTCCGGCCCTGCCCGGCCAGGAAGTGGCGCTCGGCCGGATCCTCTTCTTTGACAAGACCCTGTCACGTGACGGTACCGTCAGCTGCGCCAGCTGCCATGACCCCGCCAAAGGCTTTGCCGACGCCGTCCCGGTCGGCGTGGGCATCGGTGGGGCCCATGGCACCCGGAATACCCCCACGATCGTCAATGCCGGGCGGCAGCCCCTGCAGTTCTGGGACGGGCGGGCGGACTCCCTGGAGCAACAGGCTTTGGGCCCGATCCAGGCTGAAAACGAAATGGGGATGACCCTGCCGGCGATGACGGCCCGCCTGCAGGGCACGCCGGCCTATGCCCGGGAGTTCCAGACGGTCTACGGGAGTGCCGTGTCCTCCGCCCTGGTCGCCAGGGCCATCGCCAGCTACGAAGCGACCGTCCAGGCACCGAACGACGATCTGGTCGCCCGGGTGCTGCGGCGTGATCCGGGTGCCCT
>JACMPN010000682.1 GCA_014377495.1 Candidatus Sericytochromatia bacterium | reverse complement strand
GGGGCCACGGATGTCGAAGGACGGCGTGAAGAGGTCGGTGGAATCGGCCAGGTGGGTGGGCCGGAACTGCTCGGCCAGATCCGGCCGCAACGGGAACAGACTGGCCACGCCGAACATGTGCGAGTTGCCGGCCAGGCTGATCGCCGACCGCAGCTTTTCGGAGACGTTCTTGCCGGTGCAGGGCTTGGCCATCATTCGGCTCAGGGGAATCGCTGCCAGGGCTTCAGCCCACTCGGCCGTCATGGGGTGGTCGTGCTTCGTGTCCACGAAACCCGCCGCCACTTTGCCGAACAACTTGACTGCCGCTGCCATGATTTCCTCCCCTTAGGCCTCATCCGGCCTCCACCGTGTTAATCGACCGTATGCCCGGAAAGCTTCTTATCTTCCGGGTAAGGGTCTCTTAACATTGGCGGAAGTCGTTCGACAATGGTGAAAGGCCTATGGACAGGGGGGTTAGGGATTTGCCAAGAACGGCAGGTTAACGCCTGGCGGAATTCCGCTTTACGGAAGCATAACGGCCGTGTTGGGGGGGTAGCGGCCGACGGAGGCGACGGCTGCCATGGGAAGGATGGGGCGTTCCCAGCAACGGCGGAGCCGCGGCGTAAAGCCGAGGGCGGCGTAGAACGCCTGGGCGGTGCGATTGCTGTTGGCGACTTCAAGGAGGAGTTCCCGGCAGCCGATGGCGGCGCCATAGGCGTGGGTGGTATCGATCAGGCGCCGGCCAAGGCCGTGGTTGCGGGCTGCTTCGAGGACGAACAACTCGTCGATGACGAGGACGTCGCCGCCGGCAGCCAGGCTGAATCGGAGAGTCACGGCCACATAGGCGACAGGGCGATCCCCGTCCCAGGCGATCCAGAAGCCGCCGGGATGGTCGGCTGCGAGCAGAAATTCGATGGCCTCGACGAGGTTGGGGGGATCGGGGATTTCTTCCCACGCGTGATAATCGGTGATCAGCGACAGCAAGGTCGTCAGGTCACGCAGGGACGCCTGGATGATCGTCGCGTCGTTCAACTCTTACCTCACATGGCCCATGCGGGCCCCCATCGACGTTGATGGGCGAAAGTCACCCCATACGCAACGAGAAAGCGGGTACAGGTGTGGTGTCGGCGACTTTCTGCCTTTGGATCAAACCCTTGATCCGGTCAATTGGCCTATCGTACCAAGATCTTCCCTGGGCTTCCAGTCCGGACAGTGCAAGCTTCAGCTAGATCGACCAAAGATAAACAGTTGCCAATCGTTTACCGTGTGCCTATGAGCAATTGGCAACGGCTTTTACGGCAGGGCGGCAAGGTCGGCCGCGCTTTGGTTGCGGCGTTGGCGACGGTTTTCCTTGCCGATGCCTGTCAACGTCCGACGGCCGGACCGCCGATCCCGGCTGCCTGGTTCGGTGCGTATGTCCTGCCTACGCAATCGGGGTACGTCGTGCCGACGCAGTCGGTGACTTCGACCGCCCCTGTCGCCGGGCCCGCAGCCGTGGCGCATGGGGCGTTCGTCGGCGATGCTCCGGACCGCAAGACGATCCGTCGGCGCATCGCCGACTTTGAGGGCCTCGTCGGCAAGAAGTTGGGCATCGTCCATCTGTTTATCCCCGTTGCCGCCGGATTCCCCCAAGCGGCCTGCGACGAGATCCGGGCCGGCGGGGCCATGCCCTTGATTTCCATCGCCTTTGCCGGAGACAAATCGCTCGATCCGATCCTGGATGGCACCAACGACGCCGCCTTCCGCACGTTCGTCACGGATGCCGCCGCCTGGGGCTCGCCGATCCTGCTCCGTTGGGGCTGGGAAATGAACGGCGGCCATGCGTGGAGCGGTCTGCGGAACGGTGGCGCCGATGGTGGCCCCGCCCGTTACGTCACAGCCTGGAAACGCCTGCGGGCCCTGGCCGGCGGACTCCCCAACCTGACCTGGGTCTGGTGTCCCGATGCCTGGGGACTGGGCCCCGATGAAGTTTGGAACGATCCGGGGTTCTACTATCCGGGCTCCGATCAGGTCGATTGGTTGGGTGTCGACGGCTACGGTTGGCGGGTCTCTTCCGACAATCTGCCCCTGGCGATCTTTAACGGGGTGCGGTTGGCTGGCAACCTCCTCAGCCGATTCCAACAAACCGGCAAACCGATCATCATTGCCGAGACCGCCGCCGATCGCACCGACGAACAGGGGGCGGCATGGACGGCCAGTCTCTGGCAGGACCTGGCCCGGGTCAAAAACCTCAAGGCCATCTGCTGGTTCAACCGGGACCAGGATGGTTCCTATTGGGCCCTCGAGGCCGACAAGCCCGTGACCGCCAGCTACCGCAGCGGCGTTGCCGGCCCCCATATCTGGGCCCCGCCGGGCAATCCGCCGGCGTTCCATCCCCCGGCACCAGCCGCATCGCCTGCACCTTACGTACCGCCGGTCTTCATGAGCGTCTGGCGGCGGGGCACCATCTGGTTGCCGTCGGGTCCACGCCAGACGAGCCCCCACTGGTAGGTACCAGGGAGGGCCCGTAAAGAGGCGGAGGGTGTGGACTAGACCAACTGGGGTTGGACCGATTGTTCCAAGCCGAAGAACTCGTGGATGCTCTGGGCGGCTTCTTTGGCCCGGGCCTTCTCGACGACGCAGGAGATCTTGATCTCGGAGGTCGAGATCATCTGGATGTTGATCCCCCGGCTGCTCAGTGCTTCAAACATCGAGCTGGCGACGGCGGGCCGTCCGACCATGCCCACGCCGACGATTGAGACTTTGGCGATATTGGGATCAAAGACCACTTCGCCGCCGCCGATGTCTTGGGCGATCTGCTCGGCGACCTTTTTCGTCTTTTCGAGGTCACCGGCGGCCACCGTGAAGGCGATGTCGTTGGTGATCTCACCACGGACGGACTGGATGATCATATCGACGCTTATGCCGGCCTTGCCGATCGCCTGAAACAGGGTGGCAGCGACGCCGGGCCGGTCGGGCACGTTGAGGAGCGCCACTTTGGCTTGGTTGAGATCCAGAGTCACGCCATTGACCGGATTTTGCGTTTCCAAAGCTTCCACTCCCTTCACGAAGGTGCCTTCGTCCGACCGGAAGGTCGAACGCACATGAATGACGATGCCGTGATCCTTGGCGCACTCCACGGACCGCGGGTGCAGCACCTGGGCCCCGAGGCTGGCTAGCTCCAGCATCTCCTCGTAAGAGATCTCCGTCAGTTTGCGGGCGTTCGGGACAATGCGGGGATCGCAGGTATAGACGCCGGCGACATCCGTGTAGATCTCACAGACCGGTGCACCCAGGGCTGCCGCCAGGACGACGGCCGACGTGTCCGAGCCGCCCCGGCCCAGCGTCGTGATCTCATCGACGCAGAGGCCCTGAAAACCCGCCACCACGACAATTTTACCCTGTTTCAGCTCGTTGTGGATCCGGTCGGCATCGACCTTGACCACCCGCGAGCGGCCGTAGAGGCCGTCGGTGTGGATGCCCGCCTGAGGGCCCGTCAGGGAAATGGCGGGCTGTCCGAGGGACTGCAGGGCCATCGCCAGCAGGGCAATGGTGACTTGCTCGCCGGTCGCCAGCAGCATGTCCATCTCACGCTGATCGCCGTCCATGGCCACTTCGTTGGCCAGTGCCACCAGGTGGTCGGTGCTGTGGCCCATGGCGGAAACGACGACGACCGTGTCCTCCCCCGGCTGCTTCGTTTCGATCAGTCGCCGTGCGACGTGCAGGATCTTCTGCGGGTCGGCGACGGAGGTGCCGCCGAATTTCTTGACGATGATGGACATGAACTTGCGCCTTCGCTCTCTCTGTGACACAGGGCTACGTCGCTGTTGGGGCGGATTTGCCGCCGTCAACTTATGGCGGTTGCCCCGGCCTTGTCTATGTCAGCCGTCACAATGTCGGCATGAACCCCCGTGGATAGCCAGGCTTTGGCCATGGCTTCACCCACGGCGCCAGCCTGTTGTGGCGACGTCCAGGCCGCCAGGGTCGGCCCGGCACCGCTGAGGGTGAGACCATGGGCCCCGGCCGCCAGGGCGGCCCCTTCGACAGCGTCATAACCGGCGACAAGACTCCGGCGGTAGGGCTGATGCAGCTTGTCCTGCAGGGCCTCGGCCAGCCAGTCTGTCCGCCTTTGATGGGCGGCAGCCACCAGCAGGGCCACCCGGGCCACGGTGTACCGGGCATCGGTGTGAGGGACGCTGGCGGGCAAGACCGCCCGAGCCTTGGCGGTCGACAGCGAAAAGTCGGGGATGGCCAGGACGAGCTGCCAATCCTCGGGCCAGGGGACATGGACGGTGATCAGCGGGGCCCCGACGCTCAGCACGCAGCCGCCGAACAGGGCCGGGGCGACATTGTCGGGGTGGCCTTCGATCGCAGTGGCGAGCTCCAGCAGGGCCTGACGGTCCAGACGGTCGCCCATCAGGGCGTTGGCGGTGACCAGACCCCCGACGACGGCGCTGGCGGAGCTGCCCAGGCCCCGGGACAGGGGGATCGCGACGGTCTGCTGCAGGCTCAGGGTCGGACGGGCTTCGCCGATGTGGTGAAAGTAGTGGGCGATGGCGGTCCAGGCGAGATTGGTGGTGCCGTCGGATAGGTCCGGACAGGCGTCTTCGTCGCTGAAGGACAGCGTAAACGCGTTGTGGCGCGACAGTGCCACGCCGAGACAGTCGAAGCCGGGACCAAGATTGGCTGATGTTGCGGGGACACGGAACGAAATGGCCACAGGGTGCTCCTTTCGGGGAGCAAGATAGCATGAGAGTGAGGCTTCAGGCCACCCGGCGCCCGACCGATGCGCAAGGAGGTGCAAACATCGGCCATCGCGGCCTGTTAATGTGCTGACAAAATGGGGTATAACTTCGGTAGGAGCGCCTCTGCCAGCTTGCGGCACACGGCGTGGCCGATCGGACGGCACAACGTTGACGAGAGGACGGTATGGCCGTGGCGGCCATGGCGGAGGAGCCAGTCATCATGCGGGTAGCGGTGCTCAGTCGGGACTACGAGCCCTTGACCTTTTGCAATATCGAGCGGGCCATCGCCCTGCTCTATCTGCAGAAGGCCGAGATCATCAAGGCGACCGAGCGCGTGATGCGGTCCATTGGCGCCTCGTTTCCGATCCCGGCGGTGATCCGGCTGCTGTACCGCACCGCCCGGCGTCACGTGCCCCCGGTCAAGTACTCCCGCCGGAACGTGCACGCCCGGGACCAGTTTCAGTGCCAGTATTGCGGCAGTCCCGACAATTTGACGATCGATCATGTCTATCCCCTGAGCCGGGGCGGCCGGACCACGTGGGAAAACGTGATCACCGCCTGCCGGTCTTGCAACGGCCGCAAAGGCAACCGCACGCCCGATGAGGCCAAGATGCCACTGCGCAAACAGCCAAAGCGCCCGGCAGGCGTCTTGGGCTACAATTGGGCCGAAATTTTCGAGTGAGGCTCCCGTTCGGGTGTCTCGGCCGCAGCCTCGCTGCGGCCATTTTCATTTTGGCAAGGGGATCCCGTGCAGACGATGCAGGTGGCGAGCCAGGACGTCCGGCTGCAAGTGGTTTACGGGAGCCGGTCCATCGACGGTGGGCCCGACACGCCGACGGTTCTCTTCGTCCATGGCTATCCGGACACCCACCGTACCCGGCAGCACCAGATGGCCGCCTTGGGTGGGGCACCCCGCATGTCGTGGCCTGCGACATGCGGGGTGCCGGACAGTCGGGTTCCCCCAGCACATTGTCCGGCTGCCGGATCGAGGCCACCCTGCCGAAAGTGCCGATTGCCGTGCCGGTGTCGCTGCTCATTCCGAAGCAGGATCTGGCCCTCAGCCCCTGCCTGTACGACAATGTGCCGGATCACGTGACGGACCTCGAGGTGCACCACCTCGCCGCCAACCACTGGGTGTATCACAGCCACCCGGGCCTGGTGAACGACCTGATCCGCTCCTTCGTCCAGCGGCAGGCAGGGACGTCGGTCACGGCGGGCTAGGGCCGGCCGGGCATCGGACCAGACAAACAGACTAGGGGACTCTTGGATGTCAAAACAATCAGTGGACGTTCCTGGGGCAGCGCAGTGGCTTGAGGCCAGCGCCGCCTACGGGCGTGGCGAGTGGGCTGCATGTCTGAGCGCTTTGGGCGGCCTTGTCGATTATTACGGTCCGGCGCCCGGCTGGATCCTCCTGGCGGCACGGGCCCGCCTGCACCTGCGTCAGGCCGACCCTGCGCTGGCCGCCCTGAGGCTGGGCCTCGTGGAACAACCCCGCTGCGGCAAGCTTTGGGAGTTTGCCGCCGTCGCGTGGATGCAAAAGGGCCATTTCGATATGGCCCGTGCCTGTCTGCACCGCATCCGTACCTTGGATCTGCCGGCCGATGAAGCGCCGACGATTTTGCAGCGGCTACAGGGACGGCCCACCGGCGGGCCAAAGGCGCCACAGCCTTGGCGGTTGCTCCTCACTGCGGCAGCACCGGCCCCCACGATCAGTGCCTGCCTGATCGTCCGTGACCAGAGCCCACGATTGGCCCAGTGCCTGACATCGCTTCAGGGAGTCGACGAACTCGTCGTCATGGATACCGGCAGCAACGCCGACACCGTGGCCATCGCCACCGCCCATGGGGCCCGGATCGGTCCGTTCCTCTGGTGTGACGATGTCAGCGCCGCTCGCAATGCGGCGTTGGCGATGGCCACGGCGGATTGGATCCTGGTCATCGATGCGGCCGAAGTCCTTGCCGGTGGCGGCATCGATGCCGTGCGGCGGAGCCTCGACCTGCATGCGGGTGGCCGCCAGGTACTTGCGCCGGTGATCACGGAGGTCGGCGATCCGACTGGCGGTGACCAACTTCCCAATGGTCGGGTCTTCGCCCGCAAACCGGGTCGCCACTTCATCGGGCGAACCGAGGCCCAACCCGTCGATGAGGGAGAGCGGCCCTTGATGCGCCTCAGCGTCGACGAGTGGACGCTGCGGCGGCACCACCAACCCCTAGACAGCGCAGTGTGACCCAGGCTGCCGCAACCCACTGCTCCGTATGGCGCAAACGCCTCAGAATGCGGCCGGGTTTCCCCGCTCAGCGAGGGTGCGGGCCGCTCGCCAGAGGCCGATGATGCTCACCCCGTCGGCGATGCGGCCGTCGTGAGCCATGTCGAGGGCGCGCTGCAGGGGGATCTTTTCGATCTGCAGCACCTCACTGCCCTCTGGCGCCGACTCGCCCATCGTCAGGCCTTCCGCCAAAAAGATCTCCCCTCTTTCGGCGGTGCATGAGTTCGACAATTGCACCGGGCCCAGGGACGTCCAGCGGGTGGCCGTCAGTCCGACCTCTTCCGCCAGTTCACGCACGGCCGTTTCGAGGGGCGTTTCGCCCGGCGGGCAGCCACCGGCCGGGATTTCCCAGGTGTATTCGTCCATCGTGTACCGATACTGCCCGACCAGCCAGGTATAGCCGTTTTCATCCACCGGCACGATGCCGATCGCCAGATTCTTGAACTCGACCACCCCATAGATGCCGGGCTCGCCGTCAGGGCGCAAGACCTGATCCTCCCGCACGCCGATCCAGGGATTGTCGTATACCCGGCGGGTGGACAGGGTTTGCCAGGGGTTGGCCTCGGGATCGGTCAACGGGACACTCCTGTCATGGGTTCGAAGGCTGCCGTGAAGTGCCGCAGGAATTGCGGTTGCGCCACGATACGATAGCCGACCAATTCATGGCGCCGGTCATAGACCTGGATGATCGCTTCCGCCAGGTAGTCGATGTGGCTCTGGGTATAGACCCGCCGGGGGATCGCCAGGCGGACCAGTTCCATGGGGGCCAGCGATGATCGGCCATCGGGCCCTTGTTTGCCGAACATGACACTCCCGATCTCGCAACTGCGCACGCCGGCCTCCAGATAGAGCTCACAGGCCAGCGATTGGCCTGGAAACGTCTGGGGCTGCAGGTGCGCCAACATGGCTCCGGCGTCGATGTATACGGCATGGCCGCCGGGTGGCTGGATGATCGGTACGCCCGCCTTGCTGATCGCCTCACCGAGGTAGGCGACCGAGCGGATGCGGTAACGCAGGTAATCCTCCTCGACGACCTCTGTTAAACCCTGGGCGATGGCTTCCAGGTCACGACCGGCCAAACCCCCGTAAGTGGGGAACCCTTCAGTCAGGATCAGCAACTGCCGGGCCTGTTCGACGAGGGTGTCCGCCCGCAGAGAGAGGAATCCGCCGATGTTGGCGAGACCGTCTTTCTTGGCGCTCATCAGGGCCCCGTCTGCGTAGCTGAACATCTCCTGGGCGATCGATTTTACCGTGCGGTCGGCGTAGCCCGGCTCGCGCTGTTGGATGAAGTAGGCGTTTTCGGCAAAGCGGCAGCAGTCCAAATAGAGAGGGATGCCGAAGGGGGCCAGGGCCGCTTTGACTGCCTGGATGTTGGCCATCGAAACAGGCTGGCCGCCGCTGGAGTTGTTTGTCACGGTCAACATGCACAAGGGCACGTTCTCCGGTCCGTGGGCTTTGATGGCGTCAACGAGGGCCGCAACGTCCATATTGCCCTTGAACGGATACGGCACGGACGGGATCTTGCCTTCCGGTATGAGGCAGTCGCTGGCCGTGGCGCCGGTGTACTCGATGTTGGCGCGGGTGGTGTCGAAATGCGTGTTGTTCGGGATCAGTTTGCCAGGCCCCCCAACCAGGGCAAACAGGATCTTTTCAGCAGCCCGGCCCTGGTGGGTCGGCAACACGTGCGGCATGCCGGTCAGCTCCTGGACCGTCGCCTGAAACCGTTCAAAGGACCGGCTCCCAGCGTAGGACTCATCACCCCGCATCACGCCGGCCCACTGCTCAGCGGACATCGCCCCGGTGCCGGAGTCGGTGAGCAGATCGATCAGTACATCGTCGGCCGGTACGCTGAAGAGGTTGTAGCGAGCGGTTTTGAGGATGGCCTCCCGCTCACTGCGCGTTGTCATGCGGATCGGCTCGACGCTTTTGATGCGAAAGGGCTCGATGATCGTTTTCACGCTTTGGTCCTTTTCCGCCGCCGGCAGCACGCCCGGCCGGCCCGCTCCCACCCATGTTGCCGGCAATGGCCGTCTCTGGGCACGTTACCACCCCCGTGCCCGGTTCCGCCATTGGCTGACGACCCTTGGCGTGTCGCTGTTGATGCCGCTCACAGGGACCGCTGCACCGGTCCTGTCTCCGCCGGTGCCGGCG
>JACMPN010000681.1 GCA_014377495.1 Candidatus Sericytochromatia bacterium | reverse complement strand
CGGGGGGACCCCCCCCCAGGCCCTGGGCCAAACGGCGGGGCGCCCCGCCCCTGGTTGCTGGCCGCCTGTCCCCATTGCCGATCAGTTGATCGATTTTTCCTTTGTCAGGACCTTTGGACCGAAGGAGTCTGTCAACCAGTGGGTCAACGGATCGTTAGCAATGGCATCGACCTGACCTTGGTTGCCGGCACCCTGGGCATCGGCCGCGTTACTGTCCCGATCGATCTTGATGGTATCGATGTGACTCTGCAGTTGGCTGAGGTCACTGTCCCGCAATGGCCCCCGCCACTCCCTGGTGGCTTGCTCCAGGGCGGATTTCGCCCAAGCCCTGTCTGCCGGTGCCGCATCACGATCGGCGACCGTGTTGACGAGGTTCATCATAAAGTCGATTTTCTGCTGCCGATCCGGCAGGCCGGTGCCCAGGGCCTTGGCGACATCACCGGTCGGAAAGGCATTGCGCAGGGTGGCGAAGATAGCCTTGTCAGTGGCGAAGTCAGCCTTGTCGGTGAGGATCTTGGCAGCCAGGGCCGGTTCTTTTGCCATGCTGACGAGCATGGCCCGAGCATCCGCAGCCGGTGCACCGCGCAACTTCTCAAGAAACATCTTCCGCGCCAAACCCGGGGCAAACTTGACGTCACCGCCATATTTGGCCGTCAACGCGGCGATCTTGACCGCAGCCTTACTGCTAACGGCACCAGCGGGTAACTTCGACAACTGGGTCAGCAACTGCTTGCGATCATTGCCATCCAGTTGGGACATCATGGTTTCAAAGTTTTTGACGATAGGCGCAGCCGTTGCATCAGGATTCTTGTCGGTCTCGGTACTGTCCAGGAGTCGCTCGACCAAAGCGCCGACGCTATCTTTTCCGGCGCTGGACATGGCCTTGTTCTTACCAGCTTCGCCTAAGGCATTGAACAGTGAAACGATCTTTTCCTCTTCCCGTTCCGTCAGGCCGCCGTCCAGCGCTGTCATGATCGTTTGGAAACCTGTTTCGACAGCCTTGTCGGTTTTCCCCAACTCGACCCGCTTTTCACTGTTGATGAGCGAACCGATATCCGTAGGCAGCGTGCCGCCGTACAACGCCTTCAGACCAGCCATGAAGACGCCAGTGCCACCGGCATCCCTCCCGGTCAATTGCTCGGCACTGGCCGCACCGATGAGGTCTTTCACCGCATTGGTCACCGATTGGGGGATACTCGTTTTCGGGTAGAGGGCCTTGGCGGCAGCCGTCAAAATGGTCAGCGCCGCCAGCTTGGTTGGCGACGCAACGGTGGCATCCTTGGGCTCGGGTGCGATGGCGCCTGCCAATCCATTGATCCGGAGGAGCACGCTGCCCTTGATCTTCTCAGGCAGTTTCAGGGGCTCGGCCGTGATCTGAGGCAATTGATCCCCGGTCAGGAGGGCGATGGCATCCTCGACGGCACCGGCAAGGTTGGGATTGTCCAAGGCGCCGGGCGTCTCGATCACCGACAACAGCGTGATCGGATGGGCCAACCGTGTCTTGATCGCCGCACCGTCCGGCCCGGACATGGCCCCATCTTGCGAAGCCAAAGCGATCAGCGCAGGCACAGGCAGGCCGGCGACGTCGACGGGGACGGGAGCAATCGTCCCCTTGGCACTGGCGGTTTTCAGGAGAGACTTGGTTTCAGCGACACCGGAAGCGGCATCCGGCATGGCCTCGGCCAGCTTGCCCACAGCTTCCTTCATCGCCGTCGGCATGGCGGCGAGGGCCGCCTCGAGTTTCTTGCGGATGTCGAGCTTCTGATCTGCCGTGAAGGTGGTCGAACTTTCGATAGTCTCCAGCAGGAATTCCGCCGCTTTTGCACATGTTACGGCATGTTCCGGCGACTGGATGTTGAAGTTGAATTGGGGGGCGTCGAGCACTCTGACAGCCACGGCATCGCAGGTCTGTCCACCGATCTTGCCGTCGATTTCTTTGCCTTTGAGACCGGAGTCCCGCTGAAGTTCAACTGCCGACTCAGCGCCAAAGGCAACCAGGAAGTTGGTTTGATCCGATCCGGTCAGGTAAGCCTTGCCGGCGGAGACGCCACTATTGGAGGCCCCGGTTTTAAAGCGCTCATTGAAAACCGTCTGGTGGACGGGCGAGAACGTCGTTGTCTTGGCCTTCTGCGTCTTGTCCACATCCTTGACCACCCGGGGAGCTGCGCCGGCACGCGTGCCCGCCGCCGGCGGATTGAGGGCAGCCTTCAGCTTGGCGATCATCTCCACATGGGCGGGCTCAGGCGGTCCCACGTCCGGAATGTGCATCGAAATGCCGCCACCTTTGACGTTGTAACCCGTATCCGATCTCGTCACTGTCATCGGCTGACAGATTTCCTGTCCCTTGGCGCCCGTCTCGATCGTCACCGTGCCGGCTTTGGCCGCACTCGCCAAAACCGGGTTGGCGACAGGCGTAGACAGCGGGGCATCCTTCGCAGTGGCGGAGGCGCCTGTGATGACTTGATCGCGCATGAACGGTCTCCTTGGCAGATCAACGGCGCAAGCCCTGTCAGAAACCCGTTGGCTGACATGGCACCGGTGATCGATGAATGACTGAAAAGGCCGTGCCAAGCCTGTTGAGACAGTGGCGCCGGACGGGACAGGCAGGTGGCATTCACACGCCGTCACTCCCGTCTGTATACCCAAAGGCGACCATTTTTATAGGTGGCGGTTCACCCGATGGACTGAACGCGGGCCCATCATTGACCCGGCCCCGTCAGACCGAGACGACCCCGGCGGCACGATCGGCCACCGAGGTCGTCTCCAGGGGAAATCCTAATGGCTGGGGACGGCGGTCCAGATGGAGGCAGCCCCGAAACGCTGGGTGTAGCTCTGCAACTCGGTCTGAATCGCCTGCCAGACGTTGTACCGCAGGCGCAGGACGAGGTCCGTGCCTTCGATGACCAGCTTGCGGCTGAGGTCGTCCCCGATGTGGCGGTAGACGGCCTCGGGCAATGCCGTGTTGCAGGCGCGGGGCGCCGGCAGGGCCGCACCCGGATCGATCACCGACAGGGGCGGATGATGGCGCACCGCCTCGATCAACAGCGGATTTCCGGCCGCCGTCTGCATCTCGACCGCCCAGAGGGCACCGAGAAGTTTGACGATCGGGCCGTAGAGCGACACGCTGCCCAAGGCCAACAGGTACCCGTCCAACTCCGGCAGGACCAGCGACTGGCGGAAAATCGCCGGCGTCAGGGCCAACAGACGGCACATCTGCTCGTAGGCCAGCTGACGTTCCGTCGGATCCTCGGCCATGCCAGACAGTTCGGCCTGCTCGGCCGGGGCCAGACTGGCGATCGCACCACTGATGATCACCGGTTGCCGGCGCGCCAGGGGCTCGAGGTGCAGGACGATACTGCGCACGGCCTCTGTCGGATAGCGACCCATCGCCAGATCCCGCAGCACGGGATGCACCAGGTACGGGCTCTCGCTCAGGCGGGTGTGCGTCAAACGGGAAAAATCAGCAGGCGTCATGATCTTCTTTGTCCGCTCATAATCTGTTCTTAACTTTTTTAGCTTACACAGCGCACCATGACCGTGTCAACGACTGCCGGACAAACAGCTGCCCGTCCCGCTCAGAACGCCTGCCCACCCGAAACAGCGTCAGTCGAGAAGCAGATGGTCGAACTGCCCGCGCTCGGCATTGAGGGTGATCCAACCCAGGCTGGCCTGGGTCCCGCCCCTGGGTTCCAGCGGGCTACCGGGATTGAACAGGTGGATGCCGTCCCGCTCTTCGTAGTGGGCCCTGTGCGAATGGCCGAAGACGACGAGGCGGACGCCCCGGCGGCGGGCTTCACGGGTGATCGGGTCGTAGCCGTGTTTGACGTCCCAGCGGTCCCCATGGGTGATCCAGATCGGCCAGCCGGCAAGCGTGATTTCGGCATCGGCAAGGGCGGGGCGGCCATCGCAGTTGCCAGCCACGGCGTGGACACGCTCGGCCACCCCATACTTGGCAAAGGTGGCCATCGCCTCGTCATACCCGTCGCCGGCAAAGAGGATCCAGTCCACCTGATCCAGGGGCACGGCCGGCAGAAAATGGTGCATGGACCCATGGGTGTCGGAAATGACGAGCAGGCGGGTCTCGGACATGCGGCTCTCCCGATCAGGCTGGGGCGACCGGCAGAGCCCAGGCGTCGAGCAACGCCCGGACGGCGCGGGCCCGGTGACTGAAGTGATTCTTTTCGACAGCCGACAGCTCAGCCATCGTCCGGCCCAGCTCGGGCAGTTCGAACAGCGGGTCGTAACCGAACCCGCCCACGCCACGACGCTCGGTGGCGATCCGGCCATCGACCGTCGCCTCGACCGTCGTCGACGTCCCGTCCGGCCACACCGCCACCAGGGCACACACGAAGCGGGCCCCGCGTTGGGCTGGCGCCACACCGCTGAGACCCTGTTCGAGCTTTTGGAGGCGGGCTTCGGGGGTGTCGGCCCACCGGGCCGTGTGCAGGCCGGGTGCTCCGTCGAGGGCATCTACCTCGAGACCGGAATCGTCGGCCAAAGCGGGAAAGCCGAACTGGCGGACCAGCGCCTCGGCCTTGAGGCGGGCGTTGCCGGTGTAGGTCGGCTCGTCCTCGTCCGGGGCGGCATACCCCGCCGGCGCCGGCTGCACCGACACCGCATCGCCGAACAGGGCCTGCAACTCTTCCACTTTGTGGGCGTTCGTCGTCGCCACGTAGAACGGACCGTTAGTTGGGGACATCGCCGTCCACTTCCTTTTTGACGGTGTGCTGCAGGCGGCTGACGCTGAGGACATCCGAAATCCGGGTGATCATCCCCTGGATGCGCTTGAGGTGGTCCAGATCGGTGATGTCCACCACAAGGAGGATCGTCGCCGTGCGGTCCTTGTGGGTGCTGACGTTCGCCGCCCGGATGTTCACCTTGGCGTCGGAGAGCTTGCCCAGGATGTCCTTGAGCAGGCCCATCCGGTCGATACAGGAAATCTCCAGCTCGACGGGGTAGCTGTGCTCCCGCTCGATGTTGCCCCAGGTGACGGTAACCAGCCGCTCCGGCTCGATCGACGCCAGGTTGGCGCAATCGACTTGGTGCACGGAGACGCCCCGCCCCCGGGTGACCAGGCCGATGATCGGCTCACCCGGCAGTGCCGAGCAGCACTTGGAAAAGTTGACCAGCAGCCCGGACTCGCCACCGACGAGCAGCCCGTGCGTGCTCTTCGTGGCCAGACTGGCACCTGTCATCTTTTCGGGCGGCAGCTTGACCGCGTGCAGGTTTTGTTCGGCCGTGAGCCGGCTGATCACCTGATTGGGGGTCACTTCGCCATAGCCGATGGCGGCGAGCAGATCCTCGACGTTCGGCTGGCGCAGCTTTTGGGCCATCTCGACCATTTTCTCGCTCTTGAGCAAGAGATCGAGCGGGGCCCGGCCCATTTCGGCTTCCAGCAGCTCCTTGCCCCGGCGGATGTTGTCGTCCCGGCGTTCTTTTTTGAACCACTGGCGGATGCGGTTCTTGCTCTGCGACGTGGCGACGAAGTTGACCCAGTCCAGCTTGGGCTGCTTGATCTTGCTGGTCATCACCTCGATGATGTCGCCGTTGTGCAGGTGGGTGTTCAGCGGCACGATCCGGCCGTTGATCTTGGCACCGACGCAGCGGTGGCCGACATCCGTATGGATCCGGTAGGCGAAATCGACAGGGGTCGCCCCGACCGGCAGGTCGAACACATCGCCCCGGGGTGTGAAGACGAAAACCTCGTCCGCGAATAGATCGACCTTGACTGTGTCCAGGTACTCCTGGGCGTCCTTGAGGTCGTTCTGCCATTCGAGCAGTTGGCGCAGCCAGCTCAGTTGCAGGTCAGCCGACGACTGCCGGCCGCGGCCTTCTTTATATAACCAGTGGGCAGCGATACCATACTCGGCCAGGCGGTGCATCTCGTGGGTGCGGATCTGCACCTCGACTGGCCGGCCGGTCGGCCCGATTACCGCCGTGTGCAGCGAGCGGTAAAGGTTGGGCTTGGGCATGGCGATGTAGTCTTTGAAGCGCCCGGGGATCGGCCGCCACTGGGAATGCACGACGCCCAGCACCTCATAGCATTCCTTTTCAGACTCGACCTTCACCCGGATGGCCGTCACGTCGTAGAGCTCGTGGAACTCCTTCTGCTGCTGGACCATTTTCTGGTAGATCGAATAGAAGTGCTTGGGCCGGCCGGAGATTTCGGACGGGACGTTCAGTTCCGTCAGCTCTTCCTGGAGGCGGGCGATGATGTCGGCGATGATCTTTTCGCGTTCGTCCCGCTTTTCGGCGACGAACTCCGCCACCTGCTTGTACGCAGCCGGGTTCAGATAACGCAGCGACTCGTCTTCGAGCTCCCACTTGATCCGGCCAATGCCCAGGCGGTGGGCCAGCGGTGCGAAGATCTCGATGGTCTCTTTGGCGATGTCCCGCTGCTTCGACTCCGGCAGATGTCCGAGCGTCCGCATGTTGTGCAGCCGGTCGCAGAGCTTGACGACGATGACCCGGATGTCCTTGGCCATCGCCAGAAACATGCGGCGGAAGTTCTCGGCCTGCCGCTCTTCCTTACTCGTGAAGTTCAGCTTGCCCAGCTTGGTGACGGCGTCGACGAGGGTGGCCACACTCGGGTTAAACCGGGTGGCCAGGTCCTCGAGAGTCACGCCCGTGTCCTCGACGGTGTCATGCAGCAGCCCTGCCGCCACCATATCCGGATCCGCGTTGAGGCTGGCCAGGATCGTGGCCACGGCAAAGCAGTGCAGGAAATAGGGCTCACCGGAGGCGCGCTTTTGACCTTCGTGCTTTTCACGGGCAAAGGCGTAAGCGTTCTTGACCATTTCCAGGCGCTCGGGTGCCGTGTAGACCGCCATCCGCTCGATGAGCGCATCCAGGCTCATCGGGTCGGCTTCGGGCGTCGTTAGTACGTGACCAGCGTTTGAATCTCGCAATCCGGTAACCTTTCACGGCCATTGAGAAAGGACAGCTCGACGATGAAGGCGGCGCCGACGACGTCGGCCCCGGTGCTCCGCACCAGTTCGAGGGTGGCCTTGACCGTCCCGCCTGTGGCCAGCAGGTCGTCGATGATCAGGACCCGTTTGCCCGCAGGGATGGCATCCTTGTGGATTTGCAGCGTATCGGTACCATACTCCAAGGCGTATTCGATGGTATGGCATTCGGCAGGGAGCTTGCCGGGCTTGCGCACGGGCACGAAACCCGCCCCCAGGGCGATCGCCAGAGGTGCCCCGAAGATGAAGCCCCGTGACTCGATGCCGACGATATAGTCGAGCTTGGCATCCGCATACAGCTGATGCAGGGCGGCAATCGACAGCTGGAACACCTCCGGGTGACCCAACATCGGCGTGATGTCCTTGAAGAGGATCCCCGGCTTGGGAAAGTCGGGGACGTCCCGGATCACGGCGCTGATCGCCGCACTCACGGCAGTCCGGTCGAGTTGGTTGCGCAAGGCGCTAGTCGTCATCGGTCATCCCTTCGTTTAAACCATCGCTCCACGTCTGCGGCCGTCCCGGCGGTGAACAGCCGCCAATAGGCCGTACGCCGATCCGCCCAACGGCGATAGCCGGCAAAGTGCGGCAACTGCCAGAGCAGGCTGCCGCCACGCACCCGCCCCCGGCGGGTCACGCCGTCGGACTCCTGGATCTCGCCCACGTCCGCCAGTAACTGCAGTCCCCACCAAACCAGGCCCGGGGGACTCTGCAGCCGTTCCCAGGCGGCCCGGTAGGGATCCGGCTCATCCAACAGGCCCTTCAGCCGGTGGAGCCAATCCGCCGATACGACCGCCGGCTCCGGCGAGTGTGGGAAACACAGCAGCAGACGCCTCGTCTCACAGGCGCCCACCAACGCCCGCAGCATCGGACCGTCTTCGGGCAAACCGCCCAGGGCCAGTGTCCCAGCCCCTGCGGCAGACCCGCCGGCGACCGTCACACCATCATTACGAAACGTCATCATATCACGGAGCGCCTCGTCGCCCTCGGTCGCCTTCGCCGGGTCGCGGCGGTCGACCACGGCCACAGTGGCCAAGTCGGTCGGCGTCGGCAGGGAAGGCAAGCCGAGATCGCGGCCATCGCACCGGGTGAGCCGCCCCAGGTAGGGCCGTTGGGCCAGCACGGCGGACAACGACCACGGCAGGACGTCGCTGTCCACAGCTTGGGCCGCCCCGGGCTCGCCAAAAGGCGCAGGCTCAACGACAACAGCCGGTTCGGTGACCGCTTCGGATTCGGTGACAGGTGCAGGTTCAATCACCACTGCAGGCTCGGTGACCGCTTCGGATTCGGCGACAGGTGCAGGTTCAATCACCCCTGCAGGCTCGGCGACGACTGTCTCGGCAACGATGGCCGGTTCGTTTGCGACGCCGGGTTCGGCAACGACCGACAGTTCCATCGCCATATGATCGGCGTGGCCCGATTCCTCGAACGGTCCCACCGTCCCAAGCTCGATCGTGTCCGGACCCTGATGCGGCCGCCAGGCCTGCAGGTTCAACCGCAAAGAACTCTGACCGCGCCACTCGTTGTGCTCCAGCCGGTACGCCAGATCCACCCGTTCAGACAACGGGGTGTCGGCCCCACGCCAGAGGATCGTTTCGATCGTCTCGTCGCCGGCCCGCAGCCTGATGCGGCGGTGCTCACCGGCCTTGCCGAACGTGCGCTGATCCACCACCCGGGCGTCCCACGCCGCCAGCAGGGGCTCGGGATTCTTCGACCCGAACGGCGCCATCGAGACGATCTCTTCGAACGTGGCCATGCTGACCACAGCCAAATCCGGCGCCGCCTCGATCGGTAGGACGGGCCGCAGCGCCGGGGCATCCAATCGCTCGGCACCGTAGCCGAGCAGGGCATCTTTCCAGGCATCCCACTCGGCCAGGGCCAGCGAAAAGCCGCCTGCCGGGGCATGGCCGCCGAACTTGAGCAGATGGCGGGCTGTGGCTTGCAGCGCTTCACTGATCGAGATGCTGCCGGGTGAACGGGCGCTGCCACGCACCTGACCACCTTCGACACAGCCCAGAAACACGGGCCGGCCGAATTGTTCGACCAACCGTGAGCAGACGATCCCGATGACACCATGGTGCCAACTGGGATCACACAGGGCGATAACGGCCGCCTGGTCCAGATCCACCCGCTCCGCCACCATCGCCTCGGCCTCGGCCTGGATGCGGCTGACGACCTGCTGGCGTTCCATGTTCAGGGCATTGACCTGTTCGGCGAGCGCCTCGGCTTCCGACAGATCATCACAGAGGAGGAGTTTCAGGGCGAGGGCCGGATGGGCCATGCGCCCCACCGCATTGATCCGCGGTCCGATCCGGAAAGCCACGTCGGTCGCCGTCGGTGTGCGATCCCCGAGATTGGAGATCGCCTTGAGGGCGTGCAGGCCCGGCCGCCGGGTGGCATGCAGGGCTTCGAGCCCGGCCCGGACCAGATCCCGGTTGTAACCCTGCAATGGGGCGACGTCGGCGATCGTGCCGACAGCCAGCAGGTCCAGGTAGTCTTCCGGGCAATCGTCACTGGGCCAGAGCGGCATCAGGCTGCAGGCAAGCTGGTAGGCCACACCGACCCCGGCCAATTTTTTCAGCAGGGCATCGTCACCGAGTTTGTGGTTGATGATCCTGGCGGCCGGCGGCAGGACCGTCGGCAGGTCATGATGGTCCGTGATCACCACGTCCAGGCCCATCGCCTTGGCGGCGGCGATCTCGGCAACGTTGCTGGTCCCGCAGTCGACCGTGAAGACCAGTCCCACACCCTGTGCCTTGAGGGACAGGAGGCCCGGCACGTTCAGGCCGTAGCCTTCCTGCAGGCGATGGGGGTTGTAGCCGATGGCGGTGATCCCCCGACGCCGGAAAAAGTCGAGCAGCAGACTGCCGCCCGTCAGGCCGTCAACGTCGTAGTCGCCCCAGACGGCCACGGCTTCACCATCAGCCACGGCCTTGCGCAGGCGGGCCAAAAGCCAGTCCGTCTCGTCGAGCGGCGGCAGCTCGGCGATGTTCTGCGGCAACAGAAAACGCTTCGCCTGGGCCGGATCCATGATCCCGCGGTTCATCAAGAGCGTGGCGCACAGCGTCGACACACCCAGACAATCGGCCAGAGCCGGGGCGTCCGTGTGCGTTTTGGGTGCGGGCCAGAGCGGGGCAAGTGCCATTGGGAACCAACGTCTACCGATAAGCGGGAAGCAACGGGATCACTGCATATAGAAAAGCCGGGTGCATGGCAAAACCATCCACCCGGCCGAAACCGGCTCTGTTAGATTACGCCGGCTTCCAGGAAGGCTTGCTGCACGGCACGGACGGAGGAACCGAGCTCAACCTTGAGGCCGGCCTTGGTCAGCACCAGCTCCAGGGCGCCGAAGCAGCCGAGGATGTCGGTGGCGTCCTGATAGCCCAAATGACCGATCCGGAAGATCGAGTCCTTCAGGTCAGCCTGGCCACCGGCCAGATCGATGCCGAAGGACTTGTTCATCGGGCTGCGGATGTCGCCGGGCTTCATGCCGGCCGGCACCTTCACCGCTGTGACGGCCCGCGACGCATGGGCTTCGTTTTCGACCAGCAGTTCCAGGCCCAGGGCCCGCACACCGGCACGGGTGCCCTTCATCAGGGCTTCATGGCGCTGGTGCATGGCTTCAATGCCTTCGGCACGGAGGATCCGGAACGCTTCCTGCAGCCCGAAGAACAGGGAGATCGGCGGAGTCCAGGGAGTCTGGCTCTTGGCGCCGAAATCCTTGGCCTGGGTCAGATCCCAGTTGAAGCGGGGGCAGGTGGCTTCGGCATGGGCTTTCCAGGCACGCTCGCTCACCGTGATGAAGGCGAGGCCGGGAGGCAGCAGAAAGCTCTTCTGGGAGGCGGCGATGACGACGTCCAGGCCCCAGG
>JACMPN010000680.1 GCA_014377495.1 Candidatus Sericytochromatia bacterium | reverse complement strand
GACGTATGCGGCGAATTCCCGCTCAAACCGGTCCACATAGGGCCCGACCGACGAGACGAAGTTCGTCTCCAGGCAGTCGAGCACGTAACGGCTGGCATTTTCACCCAAAAACGGTTCGGCCAGGGGAATGAAGCCGTCCTCAGACATGGTATCCCTCGGTCCGGTACAGGCTCAGATGGGCTTGTAGCCACTCCGCCGTACGGGCCAGTCCGTCGGCCAACGTGACCTGAGCTTGCCAGCCAAGGCGCTCCCGGGCCCGGCCCGGATCGGACAGTAGGACCTGGACTTCACTGGCGGCGGGCCGCAACCGTTGGACGTCTTCGCGGACGGTGGCCGTCACCCCCAGCACTTTGCAGGCCGTGTGGAACAGGTCACCGATCGACACAGCCTCACCGGTGCCCAGTTGGAGCGTTTCACCATCGATGCCCGGGGTGGTGGCCGCCCGGATGAACCCGTCCACCGTATCGGACACGAAGGTCAGATCCCGTTGGGGGGAAAGATTGCCCAGGGCGATCTCCGTTTTGCCGGCCAGCAACTGGGTGAGGATCGTCGGCAGCACGGCCCGGGTCGACTGCCGGGGCCCGTAGGTGTTGAACGGGCGCAGGACGGTCACCGGTGTGCCAAAGCTGCGGTGGTACGACAGGGCGAGTTGATCGGCGGCGACTTTGGTCGCGGCATAGGGCGACTGGGCGTTCAGCGGGTGGGATTCAGTGATCGGTACGGTTTCCGGGGTCCCGTAGACCTCGCTGGTCGACGTGTGGACAAGGCGCTGCACCCCGTGTCGGCGGGCCGCCTCCAGGACGTGCAGGGTGCCGGTGATGTTCGTGTCGATATAGGAAGCCGGGGCGTCATAGGAGTAGGGGATGGCGATCAGAGCCGCCAAATGGCAGATGACCCCCACGCCCTCGGCGGCGGCTTCGACGAACCGGCCGTCCCGGATGTCGCCAAGGCGCACGTCGACAGATGCTTTGACGTCTGCCGGCGCATGATCGAGCCAGCCCCAGCTACCTTGGGAGTTGTAAAGGCAAAAGGCTCGCACATCGGCGCCTTCCTGTACCAAACGCTCGACCAGGTGGCTGCCGATGAAGCCGTCTGCCCCTGTCACGAGGACCCGCACGCCGTTTAACGTCATCGGTTCACGTTCCTCCCTGACGGGCACTTTTCAACTGTTCCCATTGGCCGACGTCCAGCCATTCGTCCCGGATCTCGAAGGCGCCGACCGTGCCGCCGCCGGCCATCGTCTTTGCGATCAGTCCGGGGACGGTCGCCGGAGCGCCCGGGGTCAAGTAGCTGAGGACTTCCGGATTCAACGCATAGATGCCCGTGTTGATGAGGCGGGTCAGCTGCGGCTTTTCCTCCATCAGCACCACCCGCGGTCCCTCAAGTTCGACACAGCCGAACGGCACGGTATGCACGTACGGTTGCACGCCCATGGTGACGGCAAAGCCGTGGGCGGCATGGAACGCCAGCAGCGCACTAAGGTCGGCCTGGGTGACCAGATCGCCATTCATCACCAGGAGGGGTTCAGTGGGTGGTTCGGGCAACAAACCTAACGCACCGCCCGTGCCCAGCGGTTCGGTCTCCCGCAGGTAGTGGATTTCGCAGCCAAAGGCTTCGCCGTCGCCGAAGTGGCGCTCCACCACGTGTCCGAGGTGATTGATCGCCAGGTAGATGCGCCGGATGCCGAAGCCCACCATGTGCAGGACGATCCGCTCGAGGATGGGCCGGCCGGCGACGGGGATCATCGGCTTGGGGACGATGTCGGTCAGCGGACGCAGCCGCATCCCCTGGCCACCGGCCATGATCACGCCCCAGTTGGGCCGCTCGGCGTTGCCGACGATCTCGCGCAACAGGTGCAGCCCGCACAAGCGGCCGTCTTCGGTGACGATGGGGATCTGCTGCACCTGACTGGCCCGCATCAAGTCGAGGATTTCGGCCCGGGGCACCTGGGGACGGACGGATTTGAACTGGTGGATGACGAAGGATTCTACCGGCGTGCCGAGGGTGGCGCCGCCGAGCAACGCCCGCCGGATGTCGCCATCGGTCAGGGTGCCGATCAGGCGGTGATTGGCATCCGTGATCAGGACGATACCGGCCATCCCTCGTTCCAGGGCCTGCATGGCATCGCGTAGGCACGCGTTCGGGGCGATGCACAGATCCGGTAGCCGGTTCATGGCTGCGTTCCTTGGGGCCTGACGGTCTGGGGAATTCGGGGCCGGGCCGGGACGCCCCAGACCTGCACGCCGGTAGCCAGGTCAGCGACGACGACGGCACCCATGCCGACCTGGGTTTCCGGGCCGAGGGTGAGATGGTCCCGCACCCGGCACCCCAGGCCGAGGAAACTGCCCGCCCCGACCGTCGTGCCGCCACCGACAATGGCGCCGGGACCGACGTGGCCAAAGGCGCCGATCCGGCAATCGTGTTCGAGGATGGCCCCGGTGTTGATGATGGCGTGCTCGCCGACGACGGTGCCGGCGTTGATCACGGCGCCCGCCATGACGACAGTGCCGGCCCCCAGGCGGGCCCGCGGGGAGACGATGGCGCTCGCATGGACGATCGTGGCCCATGCCGCCTCGGGTCCATAACGGCTGATGATGGCCCGCCGGATGGTCGCCGGGCCCACGTTGCCGATCCCCAGGACGTACCAGCGGTCGCTGAGTGTGGCGGACGCGGCCAGGACCTCGGCATCGTCACCGAGATGGGGCAGGTCGAACTGGGTTGCGGTGTCCTGGCAGGGCAGATTGTCGGCAAAACCGACGGGTTGCCACAG
>JACMPN010000679.1 GCA_014377495.1 Candidatus Sericytochromatia bacterium | reverse complement strand
TCATTGTCACGGATCGCCCCCTGAGCATCGCCCGTCACCGTGCCGGTGGGGCCGGTACAGGCCGCGATCTCGGCAGTCGTCACCAGCAAGGCGAGTAACATGGAGGGAAAAACATGTCTGGTCATCGGTGCTCCCGGAGCCTGCTGGACGGCAGGCCGACAAAGTTGATGCAACTATAGGACAATCAAACGCCAGTAATATCGCCCGCAGGAGTCCTTCATGCCGTCACTACGTCCGCCTTCCGGTGACGTTGAGACACCTTTCGGGATGATGGCGGCACTAGAGGCCGTTCCGATTTCGCAGGCGGTCGACCGTTCGGCGCAGGTGGCCGGCTTGCTCGTCCTGGCCGGGATCGGCCTCGGGCTGTCCCACCGGGCCCCGGCGCTGGCACCACTCGCCTGGCTCGGCATGTTGTTACTGGCACGTTCCTGCTGGCACCGCCTTTGGCCCAAGCCCCACGGGCCGTGCTCGCCGCGGTCGGGGCGGTGCACATGTCCGGGTATTTCTATCCGGCCAAGGGTGTCCCGCCCGGCATCCGCCTGCTCATCTGGCCCGAGCAGGCCAGCGGCCGGCGTCCCTGGCGGCACGAAGGCCCCGGGAACGGCAAAAAGATCGAGGCCCCTTTTCCGTCCACTGGCACGTCCCATCTCTATGGGCTGCTCACCCGCCGTGAGGGCGGTGTGCAGAATTCGGCGTTGCTCGTGGCGCCGGACGGGACCGTCGTGGCGTCCAGAGCGAAGAATCGCCTATTTCCGTTGTTTGAACGCCGTTTATTTGGGATCCAGCTCCCGGGGGGGACAATTTGATTCCGGGCGAACTCCCGGCGATGTTGCCGACGCCTTTGGGTCCGGTGGTGGGGCTGCTCTGCCTGGAGGGCCTGGAGCGCGATTACATCACGGCCCGGACGACGCCCGGCACGACCCTCATCGCCCTGTGCGCCAATGAGCGGGTGCTGGTGCATTCCGGGCTGGCGATGACGCAGTTCAACGCCGTAGCGGGGATGACCGCCGCCGAAACCCACGTCCCGGTCGTGCGGGCCTCACTGTACGGCGCCTCGGCCATCGTCGATGCCGGCGGCACCGTGCTCGCAGTCAGTGAGCCGGACACTGACGGGGTCCTGACCCTCGCCGGAGACATGGTCCATCATCGGCCTGGTATGCCCTAGCCGCCTGCCCCTTCAGCCATCGGGTAGCCCTTGGCCTGCCAGGCACCCATGCCGCCGAGCCTGACGAGGAGCTTGGTGTAGCCGTATTTCGTGGCCCGTTCGAGTGCCGTACCGGCACTGCTGTGTTCGTTCGGTCATGTGCAGTAGAGGGCGATGAAGCGGTCTTTGGGCGCCGGGGCCCCCGTGGCCGGTGACCCGCCCGGTATGGCCGGTTGGCAGGCCGCCAGGACAAGAGCTGCGAGCAGTCCGGTGGTGGCCCGGTCCCAGGCAACCCGGTAGGTACGCCTTTTCATGCGACATCCTCCCATTTGGCGTGCATCCTACCCCGCGCGTCACGGTCGGCAAGGGGGCGGGGCGCCAACCCCGCCCACGTCACGGCCTATTTGACTGCCGTGCGGTCGACGACCGAGACGTCGTTCGACGTGATGTTGCTGATGTAGGCCTTGGTCGGGCTGAAGGCGCACTTGTGATGGCCTTTGCGGATGGCGATCGTCGCCAGGACCTGATAGGTGTCGCCGGCGATCACCGTGACCGAGTCGCCGTCGTCGTTCATCACCCAGATCTGGTTTTTGGCATCGCCTGCGGTGTGCTTCACAGACAACGTCGCCGGAGTCTGGTGAATGTGCACCGGCCGCTTGCCCACGGGGACGCGGGTGATTTCCTTACGGTTGACGATGTCGATGTCGATGACGCTGACGTCGTTGCTGCCGGCGTTGGTCATGAAGGCGACTTTGCCATCAGCCCTGACGACCACGTCCGTCGGCGTCTGACCACCGGCGAAGGTGGTCGTCTGGTTGCCGGGGATGCTCGTCAGGGTGATCGTGTTCGAGGCGGCGTTGCCGATGGCGGCCACCAGGCCACTGTCGGTAATTGCCAGATCGACGACAGCCGGGTTGTTGCCGGCTGTGAGCGTGCGCTGTTCGCCCGTGGCAACGTTGATCAGGGAGAGGTTGTTCTCGCCCGTGTTCGGGCTGAGCACGAAGCCACCCTCGTAGGCGATGTCGCGGTGCTTGAACTCGCCGCCGGCCGTGGTCCCGACCGCAAAGCGGTTCGAGGTGGGGGCCGTGGCAAACGACGGACCGAACCGGAAAAGCGGCAACGCCGATTCACCGGTCAGCGACACGGCCAGTGACTTGTTGGCGGCCAGCGTCGAGCCGGTCTGATCACCGGGGACCAGGGTGGACCCGACGTAGCCGTTGACCGTCATGCCCAAGTGCCAGGCCTCGGCCAGCCGGTAGCTGCCTTGGACCTGATACAGCAGGCTGGGCCCCAAAGCAAAGGTCGGGCTCTGGTTCGGCAAGGTGCCCAAGGGCGCCTGGCCGCCGAGACTGGCCATGGCTTCCCAGTCTCCCCATTGGCCGAACCCCGTCAGCCCGAGTTGTCCGTTCCACAGACCGCTGCCGGTCAGCGATGCCGGATCTCCCGAAGCCCGGCCGGTCGGCAACGTCAGGCTGCCCCAGCCACATTCAGGCCCTGATTGATCAGAAGCGACAAGCCAAACAGCATCGGGGCTTGGACCGCCTTCACCATGCGGCACCTCAGTCGCAGGCGCTCTTCGAAGCCGCTGCCCTGCGGGGCGGCGGGCTCGGCGGGCTCTCCAGCGGCCTGCTCAAACTCCTCGATCAGTACGGCGCCGACACCCTCGACCGCAGCATTGCCGAGGCCCTTGCTGCGGGCACGCCCCACCTGGCAGCCGTGCGCCAAATCCTGGACCGCCGACGGCGGGCGGCCGGGCTACCGCCGCCCATCGCCGTCGCTCTTCCCGACGATCCCCGGGTCCGCAACTTGGTCGTCCACGCCCACCCGCTGCATCACTACGACAGCCTGTCCAACCCGGAGGAATCCGCCTCATGAGCCGCATCACGACAACCCACCCGGACCAGCTCTGCCAACGGGCCTACAAACTTGGCCTCTACGGCCTCGTCAACCGCTGGGCCGAATTCGGGCCCGAGCCCTGGGTGTCTCAACTCGTCGACTGCGAGGAGGCTGAGCGCCAGCATCGCAGCCTGGAGCGGCGCATGCGCCGCTCCAAAGTGGGCGCCTTCAAGGTTATGGCTGACTTCGACTGGAAATGGCCAACCAAAGGCGACCGGGAACTGATCGAGGAACTGTTTACCTTCCAATTCCTCGACGAGGCCGCCAACGTCGTGCTGGTGGGCGCCAACGGTGTCGGCAAGACCATGATCGCCCAGAACCTGGCGCACCAGGCCGTGCAGCGGGGTCACACCGCCATCTTCACGACGGCGAGCGCCATGCTCAACGACCGCTCCGCCCAGGACGGGGCCCTCGCCTTGCAGCGGCGCCTGCGGCACTATGCCACCCCAAAACTGATCGTGATCGACGAAGTGG
>JACMPN010000678.1 GCA_014377495.1 Candidatus Sericytochromatia bacterium | reverse complement strand
TCACCTGTCGGTGCGGAGCCTGGCAATGTCGTTCCTGATCGATCTTTGGTTGGCCCTGCTGAGCGCCCTGCCCCCGGCCCAGCGGATTGCCCGCCTGGATCTGGCGGCACCCTACCTGCCTGAGCGCCCCCAGTCCGCCGGGGGGTGGGGCGTTAGGCCCTTGCCATAAAGGTTCCGGCCAGGGCAGTCTGTTCTGTGCGTCAGGTTTTCTATACTTGAGAGCATGAGCTACAGCATCGTCTGGTTTAAACGCGATCTGCGCCTGCACGATCACACGGCGCTCGACTATGCCGCCCGGCAAGGTTTGCCCGTGCTGTGCCTCTACGTGGTCGAGCCCGCCGTCTGGGCCCAACCGGACGCTGCAAACCAGCATTATCAGTTCCTGCTGGAGAGTCTGCGGGAGCTGTATGCCGAGCTGCGGCGCCGTGGCGGCCACCTGCATGTCCTGACGGGCGACATCCCGGCCGTATTCGACCGGTTATATGCCAGCGCCCCGTTTACGGCCATCTACGCCCACGAGGAAACGGGCAACGACGTGACGTATCGCCGTGACCGGGCAGTGTCACGTTGGTGCCGGGCTCAGGGCGTTACCTGGCGGGAATTTCCGCAATTCGGCGTGGTGCGGCGCCTGCAAAGCCGTGATCTCTGGCAGGCCAACTGGAACGCCCATACCGCCCTGCCCTGCCTGCCGCCACCGCCATTGACCTTCGCCCTGCTGCCGTGGGCGGACGCCCTGCCGCCGACCCCCCAGGCCCTCGGCCTCGCCCTGCACGACCCGCCCCATCGCCAGCGGGGGGGCCGCCCGTTGGGTCTGTCGGCACTGCACGGCTTTCTCACCGAGCGCAGTGGCCAGTACCGGGGCGGCATCTCGTCGCCCCTGTCGGCCCCGACTGCCTGCTCCCGCCTCTCGCCATACCTGGCCTACGGGTGTCTGAGCCTGCGCGAAGTGGTGCAGGCCACCCGGCAGCAGGTGGCGTCGCTCCCCCCGACAGCCGGCCGCCAGAAACAGGGGCTCACGGCCTTTATCAGCCGGCTTTACTGGCATTGCCACTTCATCCAGAAGCTGGAGAGCGAGCCGGAGCTGGAGTATCGCAACCTGCACCGGGGCTATGATGGCCTGCGGGAACACGCCTGGGATCAGGCGCACTTCGAGGCCCTGACGATGGGCCGGACCGGCTGGCCGATGGTCGACGCCTGTGTGGCCATGCTGCACGATACCGGCTGGCTCAATTTCCGCATGCGGGCGATGCTCGTCTCGGTGGCCGCCTATCCCCTGTGGCTGGACTGGCGGCCGGTCGGGCAATGGCTGGCCCGGCAGTTCCTGGATTACGAGCCCGGCATCCACTGGAGCCAGATGCAGATGCAGTCGGGCACGACGGGGATCAACACCCCACGCATCTACAACCCGCTCAAGCAGGCGGTCGACCATGATCCGCAGGGTCACTTCGTGCGCGCGTGGCTGCCGGCGATGCGTCAGGTGCCCGATTCCTGGCTGTCCCAGCCCTGGCGGATGCCGCCTGAGGTGCAGGCCCGCTGCGGCGTCCGGGTGGGCGAGGACATCGCCGTCCCGCTCGTCGACTTGGCGGAGGCCACACGTGAGGCCAAGTCGCGCCTCTTTGCCCTGCGGGCTCAGCCCGAGGTCCGGTCGGCCAAAGCCGCCATCGTGGAGAAGCACGGCTCGCGCGCCCGCCCGCTGAAACCCCGACGCAAGCCACCACCGGACAGCGGCCAACTGGCCCTGGAGTTTTGAAGGCGCTGACGCCAAAAACGGGTGTTCCCATTCCGATGACGACCCTCAGACTGATCCTGGGCGACCAGCTCAACCCGCAGCACAGCTGGTTTGCCGTACGGCGCGACGACGTCGTGTACGTCCTCATGGAGGTGCGCCAGGAAACCGATTACGTCCTGCACCACGCCCAGAAGATCCTCGCCATTTTCGCCGGCATGCGCGACTTTGCCCGGCAACTGGGCGAGGCCGGACACCGGGTGCATTACGTGGCCATCGACGATGCGGCCAATCAACCCTCGTTGACCGCCAACCTCGATTGGCTGATCGCCCAGTATCAGGCGAGCACCCTGGAGTACCAGGCGCCGGACGAGTGGCGGCTCGACGCCCAACTGGCTGCATACGGACAGCAGCAGGCGATTCACTGCCTAATGGTGGACAGCGAACACTTCTTCACCACCCGGGATGAGGCGGCCCAGCTTTTTACCGGCCGCCGGCAATGGCTGATGGAGTACTTTTACCGCCAGTTGCGCGTGCGGCACCGGGTCCTCATGGAAGCGGATAACCGTCCCGTCGGTGGACAGTGGAACTTCGACCACGACAACCGCAAGTCCTGGACCGGCCAGCCGGGCGAGCCCGCCGATGCCCGCACCCCTCACGATCATGGCGCCTTGTGGCAGACCATCGTCGCCGCCGGGGTCAAAAGCTTCGGTCAGCCCAACGCCTCACGGCTGGCCTGGCCGTTGAACCGGGCCGAGGCCCTGCAGCAACTGGATGCCTTCGTTGCCCATGCCCTGCCGCACTTCGGCGATTTTCAGGATGCGATGAGTAGCCGGGCCTGGCGGCTCTTCCATTCCATGCTTTCCTTCGCCCTGAACACCAAGATGCTCAGCCCGACCGAGGTGGTGCGGCGGACCGAGGCCGCCTGGCAGGCGGGAGCGGCGCCCCTGGCGGCGGCGGAAGGGTTTATCCGGCAGATTCTCGGCTGGCGGGAGTACGTGCGGGGGGTGTACTGGACGCGCATGCCGGACTACGTCCACCATAACGTGTTCGGCCATACCCGGGCCTTGCCGTCCTGGTTCTGGGACGGGCAGACCCGGATGCGCTGTCTGGCCCACGCCATCGGCCAATCGCTGGAACACGCCCACGCCCACCACATCCAGCGGTTGATGGTGATCGGGAATTTTGCCCTGCTGGCCGGCCTGGATCCGGCCGCCGTCCACCAGTGGTACCTCGGGGTCTATGCCGATGCCTTTGAATGGGTGGAGCTGCCGAATACCCTCGGGATGAGTCAGTTCGCCGACGGCGGGCTCCTCGCCACCAAGCCCTACGTATCGAGTGCCGCCTACATCGACCGGATGAGCGACTACTGCAAGGGCTGTCACTACGACAAAAAGGCCCGTCTGGGCGAACGGGCCTGCCCCTTCAATTCTTTCTACTGGGACTTCTTTGCCCGCAACACCGAGACCCTGGCCACCAATCCCCGTATCGGGATGGTCTATCGGCAATTGGCGAAGATGGATCCCGTCGCCGTGGCGGCATTCCAGGCGCAGGCCGAGGCACTGCGCGGGCGCCTGGATGACCTGTGAACCGCTAATGCCCGCCCTGGGAGGCGGCCAGTTTCGTCAGCTTGTACGCTTTCATCAGCGAGGTCACGCTCGCCGCATATTTTGAATCCGTGGCGTAGGTCCCGCCGACCAGCCGGATGAACCGGTACGGATCCTTGGTCCTGGCGTAGTCCTTGAGCCCCTTGGTGTAGTAGCCGTTGTTATAGACCTGGCCATGGTCGTCCACGGCCTCGGCAATGCTGTGATACATCGCAAATTGGGCTTTCACGGCGACGGTGCGGCCGTGGACCTCCTCGGTCGTGCTGACCAGCTTGGAGCCGGCCGGACCCTTGCCTTTGACACCGAAAATGTTGTTGCCGATCGGTTCCTGGGCCCAACCGGACTCCAAGGCGGCCTGGGCCATGATCACGGAGGCCGGGACCCCGTATTTGCGCTCCGAGGCGATCGCCATCGGGAGCAGCGCCTTGAAAAAAGCCGTC
>JACMPN010000062.1 GCA_014377495.1 Candidatus Sericytochromatia bacterium | reverse complement strand
TCGGCCCGCATCGGTTTCATGTGTACGAAACAGGTGGACGCCCTCAAGCCCGCTCGACCCGGCGCCCCGCCACCGCGTCCCCCGGTACCACCGGCTCCCCCCCGTCGCTAGGGGTTCGTCTGGGAGCATCCTGGGCAGGCCGATTGCGTTGTCGGACCCATCTAAGGTCTCTGAGGACCTGTCGTCACGCACTTCCTAGTGCAGCATCCAGCCTGAGGTTGCGCAGAGCAAACAATCAGCCCCGGTGGCAGTCTGAGAGGACGTCACCGGGGCTGATTGTTTGCATAGGAGACTGCACCAGCTTGGCCATCATTGCCCTATCCGCTAACATCCGAAATTCCCTTCTAGGGCTGGTTCGGAGCGCCCGCACGCCGCCAGCAGTCGCCACATGCCTTTTTAAAATCTGGCCGCATTAAAGCCCCACAAATCCAGCACCGCCGATCTGCTTGAACAACTCGCCCGGGAGGGGGCTCGGCAAATGATCCAGAAAGCCCTGTTGGCCGAATGCGACGCCTACCTGGGCCGGGGTTGGTACGAGCGCAGTGACGAGGCGTTCCGTGGCCATCGTAACGGTCAAGGCAACGAACGCTCGATCACGCTCGGCTCCGGTACGGTGAAGGTACGGGTGCCTCGGGTAGCGGACACTCCGGCCGATCAACCCAAGTTCCAATCAGTGGTCCTGGCCGCTTACCAGCGGCGTTCCAGCACCGTCGCTGCCCTCATTCCCGGATTGTGGGTCGAAGGGCTGGCTACCCGGGACTTTGAACCGGCGCTGCGGACCATGTTGGGGGAAGATGCCGCCCTGTCGGCATCGACGGTCAGCCGGTTGAACGCGGAACTGAAAGCCGAGTTTGACGTCTGGCGGGACCGCAGGCTCGACGGCACACGGTATGCCTAAGTGTTTGCCGACGGATTTTTCGTCAAAGCCGGTCTGGGCAACGAACGTGCCGCCCTGCTGGTCGTGGTCGGCATTACCGAGAACGGCGACAAGGAACTGTTGGTCCTACGGGAAGGCTACGCCGAAAGCACGTTGTCGTGGTGCGAGGTATTGCGGGACTTACGGGCTCGTGGCATGAACGAACCCCTGTGCGCCGTAGCTGACGGGGCTCTGGGCTTCTGGGAAGCGTTGGCGCAGGTCTTTCCAGGCTGCAAAGCCCAGCGCTGCCTCGTCCACAAGATCGTCAATATCGTCGACAAGTTGCCCCACGCCAAGAAATCAGAGGCTCGGCGGTCCCTCAAAGCGCTATACGACGCCACGGACCGGGAGACGGCCAAGGCACTGGCGTTTGAACTGGCAGGATCCGAGACTTTTCGGTTAACGCGGGAGGGGTTGGCTGACAGGGGTCTACGGGGGCTCATTGCAAGCCCCTATATAAGCTGAAATCGTTTTTGGAATCTTCCAATTCGTCCTCCCGTTCCAGCCAGCGAGCGCGCCACTTCAAAACGGACACCTGCGAAAGACCGCAAAGACGGGCCGCTGCGGCGACGCTTTGGGTCTGGACCAAGGCCACGATGATCTTTCCCCGTTCAATGAGCCCATTTGGCGTCGAGCGGCTGCTGACCAGCGTCACCAGGGCCTGAAGTACCCGTGGCGACGGGCAAACGAAGGAGGGCATGGATTTACCTCGAACGAAAACCCCGACGATAAGCCCTTAAAGCTTACCGCCGGGGTTCGCCGCAACTACGGCCTGCTCAAGCTGCTGTTCAGGACGCTGCCCACAGCCGGCGGCTCTTCAGCGAATTGCAGCACTAGTCTGCACCCACCGCAACCGGGGCACCTGTGCGATGCCGAGGCGACTCTGTGCTAATCGCCCACCCTGCGGATCCTCAGGGTACCGTCGCCGAAGTAGCCCGTGGCACCGTCCGGCATGACGACCATACCTTGAGGCTCGCTCGTCTGAGCTGCCAGGCCGGTGCCATCGATGTTTCCCTGGGGGCCGCCCACAAATCTGGTCACCTGGCCGATGGCCAGTACGACCCGTTGCAGGGCGTGATCCTGGGCCGCAATGTAGAGGAAGACGCCGAACGGATCCATCGCCAGTGACCACGGCTGAGAGGTCATGGCGGCCGTGCCGACGCCATCCAAAAAGGACCGCACGCCAGTGCCGCAGACGGTCGAGACGGAGCCATCAGCCAGCACCATCTTGCGGATCCGGTTGTTGAGGCGATCTGCGATATAGAGCACGGTGCCCGTATGGTCGAAGACCAAGCCATAAGGCTCTCGGAACCGGGCGGCCGTGCCGGTGCCGTCGAGGTAGCTGCCCGTGACGGGAAGGGCCGCGGTCGATGCGACGTCCGCCCCGGCAATGGTCGAGACGGCGCCATCAGCCAGGACCAACTTGCGGATCGTGTTGTCGCCCCGGCAGGCGATGTAGAGTTCGGTGCCGGCGGGATTCAGGGCCATGCCCACAGGGAAGTTGAACCGTGCCGCTGTGCCCGTCCCGTTGACGTGACCCTGCAAGCCGCCCGCAATCGTCGTGACGTTGCCATTGGCGATCTGCACCCTGCAGATGCGGTGGGCGTCCGTGTCGGACACATACAGGAAGGTCTCGGTCGGATCCACCACGACGCCCCAGGCTCGTTGGAATCTGGCAGCGGCCCCGAGGCCATCCGCCACCCCGAGCGCGTCGGCGCCGGCCAGCGTGCTGACCGTATGCGTAGTCCCTGCGATCGCAGTCTTGCGAATGGCGCCACCCTGGTCCGCCAGATACAGATTCGTACCGGCGGCATTGCGAGTCATGTTGGCCGGGCCCTTGAACCGGGCGTTTGTCCCCACTCCGTCGGCCAATGCAAAGGCCTGGTTGCCGGCGACCCCCGTCACGATGTTGCCGATGGGAATCCCAAAGGTGAAGCCATTGGTCAAGGTGTTGGTCGTCGTGTTGAGGTTCGTGACGACGACGTTCTTGGCCCCTCGGGTCAAGCCGGCGGCCGGGACATTGCAGGTGATCTGCGTGTCGCTGACGACGTTGACGCTCGTGGCGGCCACACCGCCCACACTGACTGTGGCCCCGGTCAGGAAGTTCGTCCCGGTGAGCGTGATTGCGGCGCTGGCCGGACCCCGATCCGGGGAGACCGACGTG
>JACMPN010000677.1 GCA_014377495.1 Candidatus Sericytochromatia bacterium | reverse complement strand
TCCTGCTCGGTCAGCAGGCCCTCTGTCACGAGCGCCTGCAGCATCTTGACTGGCGCCGGTGACATGAAGTGGCGGGCCACCTCGGGGCGGGACAGCTTGGCAAAGACGTGGTTGTGGCGGCGGATCCGGCCCTGGGCATCCTCCGTCAGGCCGGTGTAGGCGTAGCGGACGATGTTGGGTGTGAGGGTCATGAAGGCGGACGCCGATACCCGCCGGACTCCCCGACGGAGGAAAAGGTCGACCATGCGGGCCTCGTGCAGGGGCTCATTCGGGGAATGGATCAGATTCACCCCGTAAGCGGCGCCATCCCGGCCGAGTGCCGCCTCGATCGTGTCGATGGCCGCGGCGACCCGGTCCGGGCTGAGGCCGGCGGACCCGAAGAACCCGAGCATCCCGGCCTGCCCCATGGCGATGACCATCGCCGTCGTGGCAATGCCGTTGGCCATTTCACCGGCGATATAGGGGAACCGGACGCCGTGGACCGCCAGAAAGGAGCGGTCGCCCAGCCATTCGGGGAAAGTCGGCGGCAAGCTGGCCAGCCACACGTAGCCGGTATCGTCGGCGGCACCCACCTGCCCGCCGTACCCGACACCGATCCGGCCGGTGGCCGTCTCCTGGACGACACAGGCGGTCTCCCGCAGGTTGGCCACACAGGCCGTCAGGTCATCCTGGGCAAACGCCGGGGCCGTCTGCCCGGGGGACCAGGACCCCAGGCAGGTGGTCGGGATGGTGGCAACGTTCACTGTCAAAACTTCCACGTGTGCGCTCCGCCTCCGTCACGAGGACTGTGGGCGACCGCCCATGGCATCGCCGTGCCGGCTTGGCCGACTGGCGCCGATGCTGTGGGCAGCCCGTTTAATGGTCGTCTACACGGCCATTCCCGTATCCCAAAGATGGAGCGAACTTTACACCAAGCGCGTGCATGCGGCGCTGCGTCAAGTGAGCACGCCAACCCGGTCAACGCTAATCGTCACGTGCGTTCACCTTGTTGTCCGGCTTACTTTGCGCTAAATTGCTCTACTTAAGTGTGTCGTCGGAACCCTTTGGCGGTGAGGGTCCGCACCACGTCACTGCAAATGGAGCCCGCCCATGACGGCGATACCGGCGCCCGGGGCGCATGTACTGATTACCGGGGCGACCGGATTTCTGGGCAAGGTCGTGCTGGCCGAGTTGATCCGCCTGGGGGACACCTACGGCCTGGCCCGGGTCTACGTGCTGATCCGGCCCAAAAAGGGGCGGCTGCCGGAGTTGCGATTTGCAGACGATTTGATCCCGTCTCCCGCGTTTCGCCTCCTGCCGGACGGCTGGTGGGACTGTTGCGAGGCCGTGGCCGGTGACGTGTCGCAGGACCGTCTGGGTCTTGCCGGGGCGGACTGGGACCGGCTGACGGCAAACGTCACGCACATCATCCATTGTGCTGCCTCCATCGAGTTCGACCTGCCGCTGGCCGCAGCCGCCAACGCCAACATCGCAGGCGCCCTGGCCGTGCTCGACCTCGCCAAAGCCTGCACCCGGTTGGCCCGGTTCGTCGACGTCTCGACGGCTTACGTCTCGCCCCATGGCTCGCCAGGCGTGTCGAAGGTGATCGGCGAATCCCTGGAGGTCCTGCCCTTTGACGTATCGACCGAGTACCAGTCGATTTTGGCCGGTCAGTGCGATCAAACACAGCTGATGGCCCGGACAGGCCACCCCAACACATACACGGTGACCAAGTGTATGGCCGAAATCCTGCTGGCCGAGCGCCGGGGCAATGTGCCCCTGGTCATCGTCCGGCCGAGCATCATCTCGGCCTGCTGGCAGTACCCGTTTCCCGGGTGGATCGACAGTCGGGCGGCTTTTGCCGGCTTTGTCTCGCTCTATGCGATGGGCTACCTGCGGGTCATTGCCGGCGATCCCCGGAACCGTCTCGATATCGTCCCCTGTGACGAGGTCGCCCAGCGCATTTTGCAGGCCGCCTTTGAGCCGCTGCCCGAGCCTCCCGGCGTCCTGCCGATCCGCTTTGCCGTTGCCGGCCTGAGTCAGTCCTGCACGGTCCGTGAGATCACGGCGGCGGGTTTCCCCTTCTTTCGCCGCACCGGGGCCCCCGTGCGGCAGGAACTGCACACGGAGCCGTCCGCCGCCCGTCTCAAGCTGCTGGAATGGTGGCAGCACCGGCTGCCGACGAAAACCGCCCAGGTGGCGCTCAGCCTCGTGCGGCGGTCTCGGGACGCCTCGGATGCCGGCCGGTTGCACGATATCCTCGTGTATTTGAACCGGGCATTTCCTTTTTTCACGACCCGCGAATACGACTTTCAGGCGACATGGCCGCTGGCACCGGCCGGTTACACCCCCGTCGGGTATATCGAGGCCATCTATGCCGGGGTCTCCCGCCACCTGTTGCGGCGGGAGTCGGACCAGATCCCCTTCGCCGGCAAGCGCCATCAGGCGCGCAAGCCCGGCGTGGTTCCCGCCACAGGCATGTCGGCCCCCAACACGGTGATGCGCTCGCTGGGGGCCGTGCTGGGTGATGCCTTCGGGCGCTGCCTGGATGTGGCGACCTTTGACGAGCCGTCCTTTCAGGCCGCCGTGACGGCATGCAAGGCGGGTGAAGGTGTCATCCTGGTCCCGTCGCACCGCAGCTATCTGGATTACCTGCTCTTTCCCTATCTGCTGCTGGTCCGGCCGGATCTCGGCCTGCCGATGCCGCATATCGCCGTCACCGACGATTTTGCAAGGCTGCCGGTCGTCGGACGCCTGTTGCGGGCTGCCCAGGCATTTTTCATCCGCCGTGGCCTGGGCCTGCCTGATCCCGAGCTTGCCACCAAGGTCCGGGACCTCGTCAAAAACGGCCAGGTGATCACGTTTTTCATCGAAGGCCGGCGGAGCCGGTCCCGCCGGTTCCTCAGTCCCCGCCGCGGTCTGTTGCGGGCGCTGCAGGAGACTGGGCAGTCTTTCGTCGTTCTGCCCGTCGCCATCACCTACGACCGGATCCCCGAGGAGGCCGTCTTCGTCCGGGAGCTCACCGGCGGACCGCCGTCCCGCACTGGGCTCAAGCCCCTGTTCACCTGGATGGGTGCGTTGCGGCGGGGCAAAGTGAAACTTGGTCGGGCCCACATCGCCTGCGGGACACCCCTGCGCCTGACACCGACGACTGACGTGCCTGCCCTCGGCGCCGCCATCCGGCAGGAACTGCACCGGAGGACGGTGGCCACGACGTTTCATTTGGCGGCATTCCTTGCCCAACAGGCACTGCCGGGCCTGTCGGTGGCCTGGTTGCGCCATGCCATCGAACGGCGGGGCGGCAGTGTGCTGGACAGCCCCCTGAAAGACGGCGCTGCCGTGTCGGCGCTGGTGGAACGGACGATGCAGATGCAGTGGTCACACTGGTTTATCGGCGATGCCCTGGCGCTGGCCCCTGGCAACCCGGCGCTGCAGCAGTTTGCCCGCCAGCATGGCCATCCCGACCCGAGACCGGGCCCTGTGCCGACTGACGAGCGGTTGCTTTGCGTCCTGACGGCACTGTTCGGCCCCGTGATGGCGGACTATCGCCTGCTGGCGGCCACGGTGGCGGCCGAGACCGGCCCGGACGGGGTGACCCGGGACCGGCTGTTGACCCTCTGTCGGGCCGCCTATCAGCCGGACATCGAGGATGCGGTGGCCGATCTCGTTGTCCGGCGCATCCTCCAGGAGACTTCGGACCGCCTGACGTGGGGAGAACGGGCGGACGACCTGCCGGCCTATCTCACGCAGATGAGTTGGCCGTGCATTGGCGCCAACCCTGTCGGCGGGGACCGGTCAGGCAGTGGCACCCTCCGGGGTTGCCGTGACGTCAGGTCGCAAACAGTCGCTCAGGTCCACCCGGCGGATGCAAAGCCAGGCGGCCAGGATGAAGACGGCCCCGATGTACCAGGGGGCGCTGTACGTGCCGGTTTGCTGGATGGCCCATCCGCTCAGTAGCTGACCGATGATCATCGGCAGATTCGTAAACGTGCTGCTGATGCTCATCATGGCGCCCTCCCGGCCAGGCTGCTGCAGCTTGGCGATGATGGTCATCGGGAGGACCAGCAGGCAGGCATAGCCGAAGCCCATCAAGGTGGTCGCCAGATAGATCCCGGTCATCCCCGGCACCAGCAGGATGAGGAGCACGCCGGCCAGGAGGACCAGCAGGCCCCGTTGCAGCACATACACGGTCCCTTTGGCCGCCGCCAGGCGCCCGATCGGGACACTGAACAGGATCACGCAAAACGAGAGATACACCAAGGCGGCGACGACCCGGCCGACGGCCGCCTTGCCGGCCGGTGAGGCGATGTCGGCGATGCCGAGGACCTCATGGACGCAGAACAGGACGGCGAAGGTGATGATCCCGGACATGGCCACCCACCAGCAGGACTGGGCGGCCAGCAGCCAATGCAGGGGCCGCAGGTCCCGGACGTAGGGCCACATGGACCCGGTCGGTCGCGCCGGCGGCAGGGCCGTACCGGCGTGTTGGCGCAACACCCGGATGCTGGTCAGGCTGCTCAGGGCCACGAGCCCGGCCGTGACGCGAAATGGCAGGCCGGCAGACCGGGCGGAGACGATGGCCCCGATCAACTGGCTGAGGACGTTGCCCAGCCCCTGCATGAGTCCGATCAGCCCCATCACGGCCGTATGCCGTTCGGGGGCAACCGTCTCGCCCAAGGCGGAGCGGAAAGGGCCCGCCGCCGTGTTCAGCCCAATCGCCATGACCGCCATGGCGAGCGCCACCCGCGCCGGTGAAGGTGCCAGGCTGATCCCCCAGAGGCCGACGACGGCAAGCAGGGTGCCAATGACCAGAAAGGGCACCCGGCGACCCCAGGCCGTGCGACTGCGATCGCTCCAGGCATTTGCCAGGGGCTGGATGATCAGGCTGACAAAGGGGTCGATGGCAACGATCAGGCTGACGACGACGGGCGTGGCGCCCAGCGACTCCACCAATGGGGCCAGAAATGCCCCCGTCGTCCCCTGGATCGCCTGCAGGCCGAGGGCGAACGAGGCGTAGCGCAAGAGTGCCGGGGTGGAGACCAGACCAGCGGCAACGAGGGACATGCGGGTGTCTTTCCGGAAAGGCAGTGGACGGTCGTTTGCCACGAATACCACAGGAGCGCACAGGCGGCGGCACCGCTTTGGCGAACCTGGTAAGGTTTGGGCATGGCGTTCGTTGAAGGATTGTTGCCCGGCCTGACCCCCAATGTGCTTTGGATGTACGGTGCCCTGCTGGCGCTGCACATCCTGGTCAGCGCCGTGCCGCTGGTAGTGCGGCCCTTCCGGCCGGGCACGGATTTCAGCGATTACAACCGCCGGGGACTCAGCTGGTGGTTGACCACGGGTGCCCAGCTTTTCGCCCTCGCCCTCGGGCCCAGCGCCTTTGCCCTGTTTTTCGGCTGGGTCGCCTGGCGGGGCCTCGGGGAACTGCTCGCCCTTTCCCCGGAGCCCGTGTCGCCGCTGGAACGCCGCCTGGCCACGGCAATCACGTTGGCGCCCTTCGCCTGGATGGCACTTTGGGGTTGGTCGCCTGCCGTCACGCAGATCACCGCCCTGGGCCTGCCCCTCTTGTTCGCCGCCGGGGTCCTGGCGCCCTCGCCGCAGGGGTATCTGCGCCGGGCCGGATCGCTGGGTGTCGCCGTGCTGCTGAGCGGGTTTTGTCTCAGCCATGTGGCGGCATTGGTCAGCCTGCCCGCATCCGTCAACCCGGTCGGCGGGGGAGCCGGGCTATATATGTTTGCCGTGTTCCTGGCCCAGTTCAACGACTTGGCCCAATATGCCTGGGGCAAGGCCCTCGGCAGGCGGCAGATCGTCCCGGCCGTCAGCCCTGCCAAGACCTGGGCCGGTTTTCTCGGAGGCGTCGGCACCACGGCCCTTGCCGCCTCGCTGCTGGCCCCCGTCCTGACCCCGATCCCCCCGCTATGGGCCCCGCTGGTCGGCGTGGGCATCGCCATTGCCGGCTTCTGGGGCGACATCACCGTCTCCGCCCTGAAACGCGATGCCGGCGTGAAGGACACGGGCACGCTCCTGCCCGGCTTCGGCGGCACCATGGACCGGGCCGACAGCCTGATTTACGTGGCTCCTGCCTTCTTTCACTGCATCCGCCTGCTCACCTGAGCGGCTCGTCCACACTAGGTGACCCGGCCCGAACCCCGATGACGGGCGCTTGTGTGGCATGATGTGCGGTGATACGCCATGCATGCCACCAGGATCCTGATTTGCCTCAGCCTCTTCCGTCACCGGGTGCCGCCACACCCGAAGCCATAGCCTTTTCACGGGGGATCATCGAGGCCTCGATCCCCTTCGCCCGGGCCAACGACGGTCTTGCCGCCTGGCAGATCGGCTCCATCCTGGCCCTTTTCGGCGGCTCGCTCGGCCTCCTGCATGTCTATGGTGACCAGCCCTGGCGCTGGCTGCTGATCCTGCCCCTGACGGCCGTGCTGATCCGGATATTCGTCCTCCAGCACGACTGCGGCCACAAGAGCCTGTTCCGCAGCAGCCGGGTGAATGACGCCGTGGGCACCCTGCTCGGCTTCATCACCGGGGTCGCCTACGAGGCCTGGCGCTCCGAGCATAACTGGCATCATGGCAATCAGGCCAAGCTCAGCCATCGGGGCGTCGACCGGATGAACAGCCCCATGACCGCCGCCGAGGCCATCGCCAACCCGGCCAACGCCAAGTTGCGTCGGGACAAGATCAGCATCCCCTCGATCTTTTTCCTGGGCGCCGTGAGCCTGGTGATCCTGCGCAAACGGCACACGGCCTTTTTTCAGTTCCGCGAGCGCTTTCGCTGGACGGTGCGCAACGGACCGGCGATGATCCGCAGCGTGCGGCTCACCAACGGCATGCACCTCGCCTACCTGGTCGCCCTGGCCGTCTGGCTTGGGCCGCTGAACTTTATCATCGCCCTGATGGCGATGGTCAGCGCCGCTGGTTGTGGCAGCCTGCTCTTCTGGGTGCAGCACAATTACGAGCACAGCCACCAAGCCGACGATGCCCACTGGTCCTTCATCGACGCCGGCGTATACGGCTCCAGCTACATCCACCTCGGCCCGCTGTGGCGATACATTACGGCAAGCATCTGCCTGCACCACGTCCACCACGTCAACGCCAGGATCCCCAACTACCGGCTGGAAGCAGCCCGTCGGGCCATTCCGGAGCTTGCGGCGGTGGCCTCCCTGCAGGCATCCGATCTCCGCAAGTGCTTCACCCACGTCTTCTGGGACGAGGGATCGGGGCGTATGGTGCCCCATGACGAGGTTTTTGCGGACCGCTCCGCCGGACAGGCCTGACATGGCCTGTCGGGGCGCCGCCTGTGCTTTCCCGCTATACTCGGTCGGACTTTCCTAGACAGGTCTTGATTGTCCGTATGCTTGCCGAAAGGATTCCCGATGTCCCGCACTCACGCCGCCGCCCGCTCACTGCTGTTGGAACATTGGCAGCGCACCGTCGTCGATGCGGCGATCACGGTGAGCGACTCATTGGGCACGACCCGGGCGGGCGTGGCGAAAGTGGCCAACCAGATTTTGGGCCAGTGAGACGGTGACAGGTCGTTCAGGCGCTGGCGGCATGGGGTGAAAGACAGTCCCGAGCCTCTTCATCCGTCGTCTGATTGAAGTCACGGTAAAACTGTCCGACGGCAAAAAAGACGTCGGGCACGGCCACGGCCACGACGTCGTCGGCGATCTTCAGGAAGGTCTCGTAGGCGTCGGGGGCCATGACGGGCGAGGCGACGACGATCCGGGCGGGATGCTGGGCCCGCACGTCCTCGACGGCAGCCTGCATGGTCATGCCGGTGGCGATCCCGTCATCGACGAGGATGACGGTCTTGCCAGCCAAGGGCACGGCCGGCCGGTTGTCGCGCAGGAATGCTTCCCGTTTCCGGGCGACTGCCTGCTGCTCTGCCGTTTTGGCTGCCAGATAACCCGCTGGCAGGCTGAAGGGCGGCACGATCTGCTCGTTCAACACCCGGGTGCCCCGGGCGGTGATGGCCCCGATGGCAAACTCCGCATGGCCCGGGGCGCCGATCTTGCGGGCGACGAGCACGTCGAGCGGCCACTTTAGGGCGTCGGCCACGGGTCGGGCCACGGGCAGGCCACCGCGAGGCAGGCCGAGGACCACACCCGCCATCCCCCGATACCGTGCCAAACGGTCTGCCAGCTGCAAGCCGGCGTCGTCCCGATTCTTGAAGATCATCGCCTCACCCTCTCGCTGGCATCCTATGCACCTGCGGGCGGCGTGTAAAGCTGGGATCCGCCTGGCGAATCGCCCCACGTCCCATCCTGTGGCCGTTTCGCTGCCAAAGGCCGGACCGGCATCCGACCCGGATGCTGGTATTGATGCAAAGGCAGTCACGTCCGGGCCGCGGGGGTTTAGCAGTTGAAACGGACGGGAAGGGTCCGGTGGTTAACCAAGCGGCCGGTCAGGTGGAGAACCGCTACAGTGACTGTGTCGAACGTTCACGACAAGCTTTCGATTGAAAGGATCCGCAGATGACGCGTCGTTTTCCCAAGCTGCTTTCCCATCTGACGTTGACGCTGGCGATTGCCTCTGGCTGCACCCCTGGAGCGATGACCCTGGTGCCCAGCGGTCCCGGGGCCAACAGCGCAGGTGCCGGTCAACCCGTAATGGCCTCCGACACGGCGATTGCACAGAACGTTTCGGTCGGTGACGCCCGGCCGATCGCCGGTGTCGCCAAGCTGCAAGCCTCGCCCAGTGTGAAGACTTCCGTGACAGAGATGACTCAATCGCTCCAGGAGTTCCTTGCCTTTGACGCTGACTCCACGGCGGTGGGCGACACATTTGCGGTGCAGGGGTTCTCCGTGGCGGCCAAAGGTGGCAACAGCGACGATCAGGACCATGGGAATCTGGCTAAGGGCAAGGGCAAGGGTAAGGCGCCGGCGCCCCTCAGCGGTCCGACCTGTGTCTTCGCCAGTGATGTGGGCACCGTACCCGCGTCGGATGCGACGGCCAGCGATGTCGTGCCCGCGCCCCGTGTGGCGCCATCGTGCCCGCCACTGACCAATGAAAAGACCAAGACGACGGTGATCAATCCGGATGGGTCCAGGACCCGGACGATGACCCGCACGCGTGTCCTGCCAGGCGGCGGCGGCATGACCGAAACGATGACCCGTACTTCCGGCAAGGCGCCGAAGTTCATGTCGTTTCAGCACGTGCGGGACATGACGTTGCCCAACGGGGCGAAGCGGCACCAGGAACGGAATGAGACGAAAAATGCGGATGGCTCGGGCAGCACGACGGTCACCATGTCTTTCACCCGGACGGACGGCAAGACCCGCAGCCTGACGATGACGACGACGTGCAATGCCGACGGCACGAAGACCCGGACGGGCACCTTGACCCGCTTTGACGGGACGACGGTCAGCATTGCCTCCAAGGGCAGTCAGGTGACGCTGACCGATCCGACGACCGGGACGACCGTCACGACGGGCGAAACGCCCACGGGGACCACGGGCACGGTCGTCGTCACGGTGGGGGGCACACCGGTCGGCACCGTCGACACGACCACCCCTGGTGGGACGTCGCCATCTCCGAGTCCCTCGCCGTCTGCGTCTGCGGCCCCAACGGCGACACCATCTGCAGCAGCCACCGCCACACCAACGGCAGGGCCTGCGGCCACCTCCTCACCGGCTGCCGCCGCCGTCGTGTAGCCGACAGGGATTGCCGGCAGCCCGCCAACCGCGGGCTGCCTTTTTATTACAGGGTTACAGGGCTTTTTCGATTGCTTTGGTCAGCGTGCGCAGGATCTCGATACGGGCGTGGTATTTGTCGTTGGCCGCCACCAGGGTCCAGGGTGCAGTCACCGTACTGGTGCGCTCGACCATGTCGCTGACGGCCCGCACGTAGTCCGGCCATTTTTTGCGATTCCGCCAATCGTCGTCGGTGATTTTGAACCGCTTGTAACCGATCTTCTCCCGGGCCTCGAAACGGCGGAGCTGCTCGTCCTGACTGATCGCCAGCCAGAACTTCACGACGATTGTGCCGTGTTTGGACAACTGGGTCTCGAAATCATTGATCTCCCCGTAGGCCCGCACCCAGTCAAACTCGCTGCAGTACCCCTCCACCCGTTCGACGAGGACCCGCCCGTACCAGGAGCGGTCGAAGATGGTCATGTGACTCTTGGCGGGCATGTGGCGCCAGAAACGCCAGAGATACGGCTGATTTCGTTCATCCTCGGTGGGTGCCGCCACCGGGATGATGTCGTAAGAGCGGGCATCGAGGGCCTGCGTGACCCGGCGGATGCTGCCGCCCTTGCCGGCGGCGTCGTTGCCCTCGAAAACGGCAATGACGTTGCGGTCTTTGAATTTCTTTTCCCGGAACAGCAGGTTGAGTCGGCCCTGCCAGGCCTCCAACTCGGCCTTGTACTGTGATTTCTCCAGTGTCGCCGTCAAATCCAGCCGGTCGATGATCTGCACGTTGTCGATCGAGGCCAGCATGGGTGCGGCTTCCGGCGCTTTGGGTGCCGAGGGCTCGCGATCCAGCCGGCTGCGGATACCGGCGAGCACCACTTTGCCGACCGTCAGGGACCGATAGGCGGGATCCTTGCCCTCGACGATGACCCACGGCGCCTCTCCGGTGCTCGTTTCCTGCAACGTGTGCTCGGACCAATGCCGATACTCGTCGTACTGCTCATAGGCTCGCCAATCGGCCTCCGTCACCCGCCAGCGGGTTTTCGGGTTCTTTTCCAGGGTTTTCAAGCGATGGCGCTGCTGGTCCCTGGACAAATGGAACCAGAACTTCAGCAGCAGGGCCCCTTCGTCCACAAGCATCTTTTCCAGGCGTTTGATCTGATCAATCGACTGATCCAATTCCGGGGTTTTGATGAAGCCATGCACCCGATCGGAAATCGGTTCGGTGTACCAGGAGCCAAAGAGAATGCCCACCCGGCCTTTGGGGGGCAACGCCCGCCAAAAGCGCCACATCTGCGGACGATCCCGCTCTTCGTCCGTGGCTGCCGAAAAAGTGCGACTCTGGATGAGGCGGGGATCCATCCACTCATTGAGCAGGTTGACGGTTTCACCCTTGCCGGCCCCATCGACGCCGGAGATGAGGATGATCACGGGGAACTCGCCCCGTTCTTTCAGGTCGTATTGCGCATCGAGCAGGGCTTCCCGCAGTTTCGGGGCTTCTTTTTTGTAAACGGCCTTGGCGATCGCGTGACCGAGTTCTGCGGATTCAAACATGGGGATTTCCTTTGACGGCATGGCAACGCCGGACGTTCCGGATCCTGGGACCAACCGTACCTTTGGCGCCTGCCTATGCCGCCATGCCACAGATCTCGGATACGACCCGTTATTCCCAGGCAGACAGCGGAATCTGGCCGAGTCCCTGAAACACCGGCTTGCAAAACCAGTAACCCTGCATCAGCGCGATGCCCATCTCGGCCAGGCAATCCCGCTCCGCTTTCGTTTCGACCCCTTCGGCCAGCACCGTGATGCCGAGATCGCCGCAGATGGCGGCGATCCCGCGGACGATCACCTGGCGGGGACGATGGCTGTCGATATTGCGCACCAGGTCCATGTCGATTTTGACGATGTCCGGTTGGTATTCGGCCAAGAGGTTCATCCCGGCGTACCCTGCCCCGAAATCGTCGATCGCCGTCTGGAAGCCGAATTTGCGGTACTCCTGGAAGATATTGACCAGATGCGGCCGGTCCTGGACCTTTTCGCCCTCGGTCACCTCGAAGATGATCTGCTCGATCGGGAAGTTGTGCTGGCGTGCCGCCGCAAATGTGCTGCGGATGCAGACTTCCGGCCGGTAGACGGCATTGGGCAGAAAATTGATCGACAACAGCTCCTTCATCCCCAGGCGTGCGGCACCTGCCACTGCCTTCATCCGGCAGGCCTGGTCGAATTGATAGCGGTTGCTCTCGTTGATTTCGCACAGCACCGTCCCCGCCCCCTGGCCCTGGGGGCCGCGGACTAGTGCTTCATGGGCATAGATCGTCCGGGTCGCCACGTTGACGATCGGCTGATAGGCATATTCGAACTCCAATTCGAACAGCTTCCCGTCACGGCATCCGATGCAGGGCAGTTCAAGTGTGGGCGTCGTGTGCAGGTCGGTTTCAGTGCGGATCATTGTGGCCTCCGTGATCGATCATTGTCTGAGCCAGTCACCAAGGCAAGATCATTGCAAGCCGAGCGGGCCCTCGTCTGGAGCGGCGAACATACAAAAAGTGGCGTGACGCCGCAAACGTGTTTGTGCCGTCCTGTTAGACAGCGTCTGGAGACACTAGACTACCAAACTAACGGACCTCCCGGGTTTGGCCCGGCACAAATCCGCTGATGGCCTGCATCGGTAACGGCCTGTCGGTATCCACCGGCTTTT
>JACMPN010000676.1 GCA_014377495.1 Candidatus Sericytochromatia bacterium | reverse complement strand
TCAGTGCGCATGGCCAGGGTGTTGACGAAGAATCCGGCCTGGATTTCCAAAGCCGTCTGGGTGCGTCCGGCGATGGGCGAGGCGACGATGATGTCGGACTGATTGCTCAGGCGATACAGCAACGTCTGATAGGCGGCCAAAAGCACCATATACAGCGTCGCCCCACGACGCTTGCCCACCGCTGCCAGTTGACCGCTGAGATCGGCGGGCAACCGATGGCGCTGTGCTGCACCGTGGATGCTCTGTCGTGCCGGCCGTTGGCGGTCTGTCGGTAACGACAGTGGCATCAATTCGCCGGAGAGTTTGTCCTTCCAATAGGTCGCCAGCCGGGACAGCGGCTCGCCTTGCAGCCAGAATCGTTGCCAGACGGCATAATCGGCGTATTGGACGGCCAGTTCGGGCAGGGGTGACGCCACGCCTGCGACATACGCGGCATAAAGGGCGGCCGTCTCATCGACGAGGATGCCGATCGACCAGCCGTCGGAGACGATATGGTGCATCGTCACCAGCAGCACATGGGATTCCGCACCCAGCCGGACCAGCGTTGCCCGGAACAGGGGGCCCGCCGCCAGATCGAAGGGGTGGTTCGCCTCGGTATCGATCGCCTGCTGTAGCGCCTGGGCCCGGGCATCGTCGGTGACGCCACTTAGATCGATGACGGGCAAAGGGACGGGTCCGGCAGGGGCGATGTGCTGCATCGGTTCACCGGAAACGGTGACGATGGTCGTCCTCAGGCTCTCGTGCCGGCGGACGAGTTCGGTGAGGACTGCGGTCAACACCGGTATTTGCAACGTGCCCGTCAGGCGCAGGGCGGCAGGCATGTTGTATGCGGCACTGCCGGGTTCCAGCTGATCGAGAAACCACAGGCGCTGCTGGGCAAAGGACACGGGTACATCGCCATGCCGCTCGATCGGCATGATCGGTGGTGGCGATTGACCGGGCTCGGCCAACTGGCGCACCGCGACCGCCTGGGACAGTCCGGCGACGGTGGGTTGTTCGAACAGAATCCTGAGTGGCACATCGATCTCGAATGCCTGCCGCAACCGGGACATCACCCGGGTGGCCAACAGGGAATGGCCTCCCAGTTCGAAGAAATTATCCAGGACGCCGACCTGTTCCAGGCCGAGTACGTCAGACCAAATGCCTGCAATCAGCACTTCTCGGGCATCCCGCGGCAAGATTCGTTCGGTCGTAACCTGGCCCCAATCGGGAGCCGGCAGGGCCTTGCGATCGACCTTGTTGTTTGCCGTCATGGGCAGCCGGTCGATGGCCACAAAGGCCAGCGGAATCATGTACTCGGGCAAAACGGCCCGGGCGTGCTGCCGCAGGTCGTCCCAGACGAAGGCGATGCCGGGCTCGGGGATCAGGTAGGCCACCAGGCGTTTGTCGCCCGGCACGTCCTCGCGGGCGACGACGACCGCCTGCTGGACGCCGGCAGCCTGTTCCAGCACGATTTCGATTTCACCCAGCTCGATGCGAAAACCGCGGATTTTCACCTGATGATCGATCCGGCCCAGGCACTCCAACCGGCCATCGGGCCAGTAGCGGGCCATGTCGCCGGTCTTGTATATCCGGCCGCGACCGTGGGGATTGGGGACGAATTTCTCCTCCGTCAGGGCCGGTCGGTTTAGGTAACCGCGGGCTACCCCGTCACCGCCGATGTGCAACTCGCCCGCCACGCCGGGCGGGACCGGCTGCAGGTGGGCGTCCAGGACGTAGCAGACCGTATTGGCGATCGGTCGGCCGATGGGAATCACCCCCGTGCCGGCGGCGACCCGCTCAACCGTCGACCAGATCGTCGTTTCCGTCGGACCGTACATGTTCCAGATGGCCCGGCTCCGTTCCAGGAGTCGATCGGCGACGTCCCGCGGCATGGCCTCGCCCCCGCACAGGACCGTCAGTCCGGACTGCCCCTGCCAGCCGGCTTCCAGCAACATCCGCCAAGTGGCGGGGGTCGCCTGCATCACCGTGGCGTCGCTGGCGCTCAGCAACGCCATCAGCAGGGCGGCGTCCGTCGATTCCTCCCGGCTGGCGATCACCACCCGGGCGCCGACTGTCAACGGCAGGAAGAGCTCCAGAACGGCGATGTCGAAGGAGATCGTCGTCACGGCCACCAGAACGTCCGAGACCGACAGTCCCGGTGTCTGCTGCATGCTGGCCAGGAAATTGACCACACCGCCGTGCGCCAGCTGCACACCCTTGGGTTTGCCCGTGGAGCCGGAGGTGTAAATCACATAGGCCAGGGCATCTGGCGGCACCGGTACCCCGGGGTTCTGTGTCGGTTGTGTGGCGATCCGCTCCCAGTCGCGGTCGAGGCAGACCGAGCCCGTGCCGGATACAGGCAGTTTGTCGGCCAGGCTCGCCTGGGTGACAAGGATCCTGGCATCCGCATCGTCCAGCATGGCGGCCAGCCGATCGGCCGGGAACGACGGATCCAGCGGCACATAGGCACCGCCGGCCTTAAGGATGCCGAGCAATCCGACCAGCAGGCTGGTTGACCGTTCGAGGTACAGCCCCACCAGCGTCTCCGGGCCTACGCTCAGCGTGCGCAGATGGTGGGCGACCTGATTGGCCCGGGCATTTAATTCGGCATACGTCAGCGTCTCGCTGCCGCAGTGCACGGCCAGGGCGTCCGGCGACGTTGCCGCCTGCTGTTCAAACAGGTGGTGCAGGCAGGCTGCCTGCGGATAGGCCCGTGCCGTGTCGTTCCAGCGGATCAGGATCGCCTGCGCTTCGTCGGCCTCCAGGATGGGCAACTGACCGACACCGGTCTCCGGTGCAGCCACGATCGCCGCCAGCAGGGTCTGGAGGTGTGCTGTCCACCGGGTCATGGTGGGGCCGTCGAACAGGTCGGTGTTATATGCCAACGATCCGGCCAGTCCGTCTGCGGTTTCCACCATCGTCAGCGACAGGTCGAACTGGGCCACGCGTGTGGCGAGTGGATACGTCTCCAGATGCAGCCCGCCGAGCTGCAGGGTGCTGCCGGGCTGGCTCAGGACGAATTCGGCGACGCCGGGCTCCCGGTTGCCGGGTTGGCTCTGCAGGCTGAACAGGACCTGGAACAGCGGCGACCGGCTCGGGTCACGGTCCGGTTGCAGGCGCTCGACCAGCGTCGGAAACGGCAGGCCCTGATGGATCAGGGCGTCCCGCACCGTGCCGCCCATCTGGGCCAGAAAATCTTGGAAGCTGGGGTTGCCGGCCAAGGAACCGCGAAGGACGACGGGGTTGACGAAGTAACCGACCACCTGGGCAAAATCAGCCCGATCGCGGCCGGCAATCGGTGAGCCCACCAGGATCTCGTCCTGGCCCGAATAGCGATGCAGCAGGACCTGCAGGGCTGCCGCCAACACGGTGTACAGGGTGACAGCCTGACTGCGGGCGAGGGCCTTGAGGTCCGCCATCAGGGTCTTGGGGACCGCAAAGGGCACACTCGCCCCGTGATACGTCTGGATGGCCGGCCGGACACGGTCCGTCGGCAGATCCAGCTGCGGCAGTTCACCACCCAATTGCCGTTGCCAGTATGCCCAGAGCCGTTCGCCTTCGGCGCCTGCCAACTGGTCGCCCTGCCATTGGACGTAATCGGCATACTGGCTGGTCAAGGGGGGCAGACTGGCCGGTTGGCCCGTCGTCTCGGCCGCATACAGGTGCCCCAGTTCCCGCAGCAGGACCGTCATGGACCAGAGGTCCACGGCAATGTGGTGGAACACGAGCAGGAGCACGTGCTCATCCGGCGCCGTGGCATAGACCCAGGCCCGGGCGAGCGGCCCTGTCGCCAGGTCAAAGGGGAGTTGGCACTGCTGGTGCAGCTCTCGGTCCAGGGTCTCGTCGCTCCAGCCGGCCGCATCGATCACGGCCAACGGGATCGTCGTCTGGCTGTGGATCCGCTGTACCGGTTCGCCTTCCGCCTGCGCATAGATGGTGCGGAGCGCCGCATGGCGCCCGGCCAGGGCCTGCAACGTCCGGTCGAGGGCCGCCATGTCCAAAGTGTCGTGGATGCGCACGGCAAACGGGATATTGTAGGCGGCCGTATCCGGGGCCAGGCGGTGGAGGAACCAGAGCGCCTGCTGACCTGCCGACAGGGGGGATCCCGCCGACTGGCGCTCGGCGCGTTCCTGCAACAGCTGCATCAGGGCCGACCGCTTTTCGGCCGCGGTGAGGCCGGCGAGATTCGTGGCGATATCGGTCATGAGGGATCAGGTTCCTTTGCCATCATGGCGGCCAGCATGGCTTCAACTTCGTCATCGGACAGCTGCGCCACGTCCGTCGCGGCAAAATCCCCACCGGCTATGGTCCCTTGGCTATCTGGGTCCGCACCGCCTGGAGACGCTGTCCCGGCCGTGACGGCCTCGGCCAGCCAGGCGGCCAGATCCGTCAGACTGCTGCGCTGCAGCACGTCGGCGAGGGGAATGTCGATGCCCAGGTCGGATTCCAGGCGGTGCTTGAGCTCCATCGTCTGCAGCGAATCGAGGCCCGTCGCCGGCAGCGCCTGCCG
>JACMPN010000675.1 GCA_014377495.1 Candidatus Sericytochromatia bacterium | reverse complement strand
CGGGGTCGCCGCTGATCAATGGGACGACGGATCTGCATGTCCGTCTCGAAGCGGAGCTCTGCCGGGTGATGGGGGTCGAGGCGTGCGCCCTGTTCAGCACCGGGTTTCAGACCAACGTCGGCGCCATCGGCTGCCTCGTCGGCGAGGGCGACGTCGTCTTCAGCGACAGCCGCAACCATGCCAGCATCGTCGAGGGCTGCCGTCTGGCCAAGGGCGAAGTGCGCCCGTTCCGCCACAACGACCTCAGCGATCTGGAAACTCAGCTGGCGGCCGAGCCGGGACGGGCCAAGCTGATCGTCATCGACGGGGTCTACAGTATGGGCGGCGACCTCGCCGAGCTGCCGGGCGTGGTGATGCTGGCCCGTCGCTATGGTGCCCGGCTCCTCGTCGACGACGCCCACGGATTCGGCGTCCTGGGGCCCGGCGGCCGGGGCACGGGGGCGCATTTCGGCCTGTCCCACCAGGTGGACCTGACGATGGTGACCTTCAGCAAGGCACTGGGCACCGTCGGCGGGTGTCTGCTGGGTCCGGCGTCGGTCATCCATTACGTCAAGCACCGGGCCCGGTCCTATGTCTTCAGTGCCGCCATGCCGCCCGGCAACGTGGCGGCGACCCTGACGTCGCTGGGCCTGCTCGTCGAGGGTGATGCCCTGCGTCAGCGACTCTGGGAGAACGTCCGCCAACTGCGGGAAGGCCTCGCCTGGTTGGGGTTCCGGCTGGGGTGCGGCGAGCACCACATCATCGCCGTGGAGATCGGCGATGACGACGTGGCCCTGCGCATGACCCGACAGCTGCGCGAAGCGGGGGTGTTCGTTTCCGGCATCGTGCAGCCGGGGGTGGGCCCGGGCGAGGCCATGCTGCGGGTGACGCCGATGGCGACCCATACCCCGGCGGAGATTGGCCGGGCATTGGCGGTGTTTGCCGGGGTGGGACGTGAATGCGGATTGATTCGGTAGTGAAGGAGGCAATCATGGCTTTTGAAGTCGTCCGCCAGGAACATGGTGGGACACCGGTACTGAAGCTCCACGGCGAACTGGACACGGTTTCGGCCACCCAGCTGGACCGCGCCCTGGACGACATGGCGATTGGGGTATCACGGGTATGGATCGATCTGTCCGAGTTGGATTACATCAACAGCACGGGGGTGCGGTGCTTTTTGCGGATCGTCCGACAGTTGCGGGGCGCCGGTGGCGATCTGGCGTTCCTGGCGGCGCCCGCCAAGATCGAACGCGTCTTTCAATACTGTGGCCTCAGCGGGTACTTCCGTTTTTATGCCGATGCCCCTGCAGCGGCCGGACTGGCGAGGTGATGAAATGACCGTGAAAACCGACTTTGACGTGCTGAACGAAAGTCAAACCGGACTTGTCAGCAACGCCCTCGACCTGATCGTCCGGCGGGACTCCGAGACGCTGGTCCTACGCAGGCATCTGGAACGGTTCATCGCCCAGCATGTGGCGGCACCATTGCTGGTCAATGACCTGGTCGTCGTCATCGACGAGGCCCTGACGAACATCTTTCTCCATTCCCATGCGGGCTGCGATCCTCGGGCCCACGCACAGGTCAAGCTCCAGTTTCAGTCGGTGAACCGCGGCCTGTCCAAGGTCACGGTCACGATTATCGATGACGGCCTGTGCGGTGTGACGTACAACCCCTTCCGCAGCTACCTGCAGAACCACCTGAACCTGGGGGATCCCGAGTCCGGTCTGGGCATCCGCCTCATCCTGCGGGTGATGGACGAGGTGGGGTATGAGGTCTCGACGACCGGGGCCAACCACCTGCACCTGCAAAAGTACTTTCTCACCTGCGAACCGGACGCCAACTACTCCGTACGCCTGGGGGCCTACCTGGTCCAGCAGCAAATACTGACGCCGACAGAGCTGGGTCAAAAACTGGAAGAATGGGAACATTCGCCCTTTGCTGACCTGGGTGAATGGTTGCTGGCCTCGTCTCAGGAAATGCTGGAGCGCGAGCTGCGACGGGCGATCGTCCATGCCCGCACCCTGGTGGCGATCCTCGAGGGTGACGTGTGATGACGAGCATCGTGTTGGCGGCGGATGGCCTGCTGGGCGACCGCCTGGAGGAGATCCTCGCGACCGACCACATGGTCGAACGCCTGACCGAAGGTGCCGATCTGCTGAAAGTCGCCCAGTGCCGGGACGATGCCGTTTTCATCACCGTCCTCGTGCAGCCGCTCGGTGATTTCCTGGAGTTGCTCACCGCTTTCCGGTGCCGGCGGCCGGAAGGCGAGATTGTGGTCGTGAGTGACGGATTGGTGCCTGCCCAGGTGAGTTTGGCCGTCTTCCGTCACGGGGCAACCGACGTCGTCGAGCAGCCCGTGGACCAGCCCGAACGGCTGTTGCAGGCCATCAGCAAGGGGATCCTGCGGCAGCGCCAGGCCACCGAGAGCGCCCAGCTCGTCCAGCAACTCGTGGATCGCAATTACCTGCTGTCACGGATCCACGAATTGCTGGACGAACTCCACCGGGCGCCCAGTCTCGATGCCCTGCTGAGCGGGGTGATGCCGGCGCTGCGGGAGATCAGCGGCGCCACCGCCGTCGCCATCACGGTGGATGGTCCGGAGGCCGTTACGGCGGGTTGGCCGCTGCCACACGACGCGCCCGCCGACCGGACGATCCCGTTACACCTGGAAGAGCAGGCAGTCGGGACCGTCCACCTGCAGGGGGCTCAGATGTTTGCCGGGTATGCGATCAGCTCCGAAGACCTGTTCATCGCCCTGACCCGCCAGCTGGCGTTGGTGATCCACCACCACCACCGGG
>JACMPN010000674.1 GCA_014377495.1 Candidatus Sericytochromatia bacterium | reverse complement strand
GGAGCCGTCCTTCATGCCGGACATGAGCTGGCGTGAGCCGGTCGCCTCGGTGACGGCGGCACGGGCCCAGTGGTTCTGGGGGACATCGGCGAGTTCGACGGCCACGGCCTGCAACGGCAGAGACAGGGCGACGAGCAGGGCGAGCGTGTGCGGGACGTACTTAACGTTTTTCATGGTGTCTACTCCTCTAGAACTGATGTTGCGACGGTTGGGACGGCACGAAGGGTAGGCGATACTTGTGCCTGATCCCGTGGCGCCGGCGACTATGCCGGTTTGGGTGTTTCCGTAGACCCCTGCGGGGGGTCAGAGTACTCGTCGACCCTGGATCACGCGGATCAGGACAACGACGACGGCGATGACCAAAAGAAGATGGATAAAGCTGCCGAGCATGTGGGTGGAATAACCCAGGGCCCACAAAACGATCAGGATGACGGCAATTGTTTCTAACATGGTCTCTCCTCGTGACCGGTTTGGGCGACCCATTCAGGGGCAATAGGTCGCCCGTCCGAATTTAGACTTTTGCGGTGAACGCGATTTTCAGGGTGTCCCACGCCTTGTCGGCGCCGGCTTTGAGCTCATCCCATGAATCTTCGCCAGCGGCCTGGATCTCGGCGAGCTTGGCCTGCATGGTGCTGCCGGCAGCCTTCAGCTCCTCGATGCGGGCCAGGGCTTCCAGCTTGGCGTCGGCCTTGGCTTGGTCGGCCTTGGCAGCCAAGACGTCGGCCTGGGCGGCCCATTCCTTCATCTGTGCTTGCAGTTTGTCGATGTAGATCTGCTTTGTATCAGACATTTTCGTGACCCCTCAATCTTATGGCGCAACGTTAGTTTACAATGGATGATTGCGAAATGTAACCCATGTGCACGATAAGTCGAATCACTTTCAGGGCGCGACAGTGCCCCGTGAAAAGGCGTAACATTGTGTCGTTTGGGGATTCCAGGCCGGTTTGTCACGGGCCACAAAAAGAATTTTCGGACAATGGCCGTATCCCCAAAAAAGGGCTTGTCCGAGACCGCGTTCCCCTTTGCTGAACAATGGATTACGTCAATCGGGGCGTGACACGTGCTGATGACCGCCGTCAGGCCGGACGATCGCGCTGCGGACCCTAAGACAACGCCCCCGGCTTCATGTATGCCGGAGGCGTTGTCTTAAGGGCGGACCCTTCGATAAGTAGTGCGGTTACTCCGTCTTAAGCGGAATCACCGAGGACGCGCCGCAGGGTCTGGAACTCGTCCAGGACCTTGCCGGTGCCGAGGACGACACAGTCGAGGGGGTTGTCGGCGATGTGGACGGGCATCTCAGTCTCGTGGCTGATCAGCTCATCCAGACCCTGCAGCAGCGCCCCGCCGCCCGTGAGGACGATGCCCCGGTCGATGATGTCGGCGGCCAGCTCGGGCGGGGTCCGCTCCAGGGTGTCACGCACGGCATCGACGATGACGGAGACGGGCTCGGCCATCGCTTCACGGATCTCCGAACTGGTGATCGTCACCGTGCGGGGCAGGCCGGAGATCAGGTTCAGGCCGCGAACCTCCATCGAGGTCTCGTCTTTCCACGGGTAAGCGGAGCCGAGGCGGATCTTGATCTCTTCGGCCGTCCGGTCGCCGATGCTGAGGTTGTGGACCTTTTTCATGTACGTGGCGACCGAGTCGCTCAGTTCGTCGCCGGCCACCCGGACCGACTGGCTGATGACGATGCCGCCGAGGGCGATGACGGCCACCTCGGTCGTGCCACCGCCGATGTCGACGACCATGCTGCCGATCGCCTCGGCGACGGGCAGGCCGGCGCCGATGGCAGCGGCCATGGGTTCTTCGATCAAGGAGACTTCCCGGGCACCCGCCTGCATGGCGGCGTCGGTGACGGCCCGGCGCTCGACACCGGTGACGCCCGAAGGCACACCGATGATCATCCGCGGCGGAAAGGGGCTCCAAGTGTCACGCACCCGTTTGATGAAGTACTTGAGCATCTGCTCGGCGACGTCAAAGTCGGCGATGACGCCGTCGAGGAGGGGCCGGATCGCCGTGATGTTGCCGGGCGTGCGCCCGATCATCTGCTTGGCCTCTTCGCCCACCGCCAGGACCTTGCCGTGCTGGCGGTCGATGGCGACGACGCTGGGCTCCCGCAGGACGATGCCGCGTCCACGGACGTACACGAGCGTGTTCGCTGTCCCTAGGTCGATGCCCATGTCCCGGCTAAAGCGACCGAGGAAATTGAACATGGCTTCCTGCTTCCTTGTTACGAATGATCCCAGCCGTCGCCGGTCGTTTGGGGCCACACTGCAGCCCAGTCGACGACATCCTTAGAGCGGCTAGGTCCTGTTTGCGAGACGCTCTCGGTAGCCCGAGTACCTGCGGGAACTCGATTAAAACAGGTTAGCAGCCAACGGGATCACCGAGAACCCTTTTTGCTACCTGATTTCAGCCGACCTGCCAAAGGCCCTCACGTCAGGCAACACAAGACCCTGTCACCGGCCCGCCTTTCGGGGTCACTGTCCCCGATTGGGGGCGGTGACCCAGCCGGTCGGGTCCCGTCGATCAACCCAGGTGAGTATCGGCGAGTTGCAGCAGCATGTCCTGAAAGGACCGGCTGATCGGTCCCGGGTCGGTGAGGAGAGGCAGAGCTTCGATCAAGCGGGTCCGCAGGCCCTGCCGCCATACGGAATCGGTCGCCATGCGGGTGGCCAGAGCCACGTAGGCTTCGCCGTTTTTGGCGACCGTGTCCAGCATGCCGATTTTGCGCAGATAGGCGAGGGTCCGGCGGGAACGCATGCAGGGCCCGGGCAACGTGACGACCGGCGTCCCGGCCAGAAGGGCATCGTACGTGTTGTGGCCGTGGGCATACGTCGGCGGATCCAACGCCACGTCGAGGGTGTGCAGCAGGGTGAGATACCGCTCTTGAGACAGTTCGGGCAACAGGATCACCCGTTTGGCGACATCCGGGTAAGCTGACCCGAAACGGGCCGTCCAGAGCTGTCCCCAAGACGGATACTGGGCCCTGATGACCATCCGGCCCTGGGGATCGCGACGCAAAATCTGGGCGATGAGCAGGTCGAATCCCGGCTGATAGTTGGCGATGGATTGCAGGCAGCCATACAGGTGCCAATCCGGATCGAAGCCGAAGGCCGCACGGTCCGAGCGGTGCCCGGCTGTCGGCGCCTGTACCCGGTCGGGCGACACCTGATAGGCCGGCATCCCGGCGAGCAGGATCAGTTTTTCGGTGTAGTGCAGGGCCGCATCGGCCGGCTCCATGTCCCGCTCGGACACGAAGTAATCGATGGTCGTCAGGCCGCTGGTGACAGGGTGGCCCCAAGCGGCCAACTGCACGGGCGCCAGACGGGCAAAGGCCAGGCAGTAGCCCGTCACATCCAAGCCGATCTCGGGGTAGACCAGCATGTCCAACTCCGCGGCGGCAAGCTCTTTCTGCATGTCCGACAGGCTGCCCGACAGGCGGGAGACATGATCGACCCGGTCGGCAAAGGACCGCACGACGTCATCTTCCGGGCCCCAGTGCCAGATCGAGACATCGAAGCGGCACCGGTCGAGTCCCAGGATCCACGGCAAAACCAGGCGGCCGATCTCGTGGTCGTAGAGGTACCGCGAGGCAAAGCCGATGCGGATCCGCCCGCCGGTCGGCCGGATCCGGTCCCGGCCACAATGCGGGGCTGTCCACTGCAAGGAGGGACAGGCCCCCCGCAGGAAGCTGCCGGCAGCCTCCATAATGGGACGGTCGTTGAGGCCCTGATAGGACAGGTTGGCGATCACACAGCTGGCTTCGGTGAGCGGGTCGCTGATCCGCAGGCCCTGGCTGGCGAGCTGTTTGATGCGCTTCAGGATAGTGGCCCGCTCGGTCGCCACGGCCTCGTCACTGGCTCCGAACGTCCCGATGCAGCCGGCCTGGCGGTATAGCAGGCCAGCCGATGACTGTAGATCGTACGCCTGCTGATAGAGGGCCTTGGCTTCGGTCGGAAATCCCATGTACGCCCGCACCTCGGCCAGGCTGGTCAGGCAGTCCCGACGGTGCGGGTCGAGGGCCAAGGCCCGACGGAAGGCCGCTTCAGCTTCGACGAACTTGCTCTGGAACTGCAGTGCCGACCCCCACAGCGCCCAGGCGGGAGTCGCCGTCGGGGCCATGGTGGTCGCATGTTCCAAATAGTCCGAAGCATCCTGGAAGCGGCCGCAGGCAAACATGGCGATGGCAACCCCGTGCAAGGCCATGGGGTGATGGGGCCCTGCCCAATAGAGCAGCTTGGCAATCGCTACGGCTTCGGTGTTCCGGCCCTTATCGACCAGGGCGACGACGAGGATATACAGCGCCGGGACATTCATGCCATCGTGCCAGATCGCCCGGCGATAGCAGGCAATCGCCTTGTCGCCTTCGCCCTGCTGGCGCCACGCATTACCCAGTTGGAGATGTAGGCCGCTGTGCTTTGGCAGGAGGGCCAGACCGCTTTGAAAGAGTGCTGCGGCGGCTGCCGGTTGTTCGGCGTCCAGCAGGCCGATCCCCCAGCCCAACAAGAGGGAAACCGCTTCCGGTTCCTGCCGGATGGCCAACTCGATACAGGCGAGCGCTTCCGTATCGCGGCCAGCGGCACGCATGGCGGTAGCCTGCGCTACCAGGGACAGGATGTCCCCGTTGGCCGATCGATCGTTGCCGGAAACCACGGCCGGCGTTTCAGGAGTCATGGGTGCTGATCAGGACGGTCATCTACCTTCATCCCCGGACAGGCAACAGATGGGGTGACCCTGCTGGGCGGTCTGGCCCCATTGTCACATGCCCGGCTAGTTACGCCGGTAAGTGAGGCTGTACCGCAGGGGGGCTTTAAGTTGGCCGCTTTGGAAGGTGGTCACGACGGTCATGGACTTGCCGTCACCGGAGAGGCGGTACGTGTTGCCACGACTGCCGCTGGAACTCTGGGTCATCTCGACGATGGTGGCTCCTTCCCAATGGCGGGTCATCGTCGACTCCTGGCCGATGGTCCCCTTGAAGCGGAACGGGGTGCTGTCGAGGCCCGAGACCCGCATCGGATAAGGATCGATCTGGATGCCGATGTCCTTGCCCTGCATGACGATCTTGATCGTTTTGGGAATCTTCGTTGCCGATTCGAGGAACGGCTTGGCGACGACCCGAAACACAGGGTTCAGGCTGTCGGTGGCCGCTTTGAAGGCTTCATTGCGGGCCGTCGTTTCCGCCGCACCGCCACTGAAGGCGAAGTTGCCGACGTAATCCCTGCCGTCCAGGGCTTGGGCAGCACTACCGATGGCGGACCAAAAGACCAGGGTGGCCAGGCCAGCACGCAGCCTGTAAGTCATGGTGGCAACCTCTTTGGGTGGGATGGGGTCGGACAGGCGTCGGATCAAGGGCCAGGCGCCACCGTTAGATGGTAATCGTTCCCGGTCGCAATGTGTGCAGGAGTTTGACCGCGACGTGCCTAGGCAAAAGTGCGCTTGTGCTTGGCGCAGCCTTCCGATGATCGGGAGCGATGGGGCGTGTGGCTGTGGCGTGGGAGCATACGACGGATGACGATACCGCTACAATGCCGCCGCCGACTTGGCCATGTGGCCCGCGATTGGTCTGGCGCCGACCTGCTGGTCCGTAGGTGGGGGCCGGATCGCGGTAAGGTGAACGTTCCGGTCGGCTGTCACCCGGGGTGACGGTGAAACCGGTGTTCGCACCCGATGACACAGGAGACTCCCGTTATGAGCTTTACCGCCGAAGATCTCGCCCCGATGACTACGGCCGTGATCGGCACTGATTCGTTCACCGCCGCCCAGGTCACGGCGCTGGAGGAGGGCCTGATCGAGCTCTTCAACGATCAGCCGTTCTTGCACAAGCTGGTCCATGCGCTCACCTCGGTCCAACATCACCACTAAAAGCATGCGGGTGCACGCCAGTGCACAAGCAGGGCGAGTGTTCCGGACACGACAAAAAGGGTGATCCGACTGCCTGTCACCAGGCAGTCGGAT
>JACMPN010000673.1 GCA_014377495.1 Candidatus Sericytochromatia bacterium | reverse complement strand
GTGGTAAGCAGCGAGCCAGCGGGTGACAATTGAGGTAGCATCAGACATTCAGTGCGTGCTTTCGACGTGCGTCCACATGCGTCCGGGCCAGGCGGCGGACTTGTGCTCTCATTGTCCCCTGGGGCGCACCAAAGAGCGAGAGGGCCGGCCGGCTTGGCGCCTTTGCCCGGTGCACTGGTGGAACTGGACCAACGATCGGTGTGAAGTCCGTCCGGTCTGGGTATGATCCGAGTGGATGGCCCTGCGCGGGGTGCAGGCCGGTGCGTGCGACGCAGCGAGGGTATGATGGGCAACTCACTAAACACAATCCAATCGCTCAAGACCGTGGATGCGTGGATCGACACGATCAACGCCAACATCAACGGCGGCGTCCGTACTGGCTACAAATCGAGCCGCTTGAAGTTCGGCGGTTCGAACGTCAACGTGCAGCGTGGCGGCAATGCCACCTCGTCGCCGCTCCAATTCGCCGAAACCGGCCTGTCGGCTGCCAATACAATCATCGACTTCAGCCAGGGGGCAGTTACCGCCAGCACCGAAAATACCCATATGGCCATTCAGGGCGCGGGGTTTTTCCTCCTCAACAACGTCACCGGCACCAGCACGGACATGTTCACCCGTGATGGGGAGTTTCGTGGGGATGCCCAGGGGTATCTGGTCCACACGAGCGGCTTGTATCTTTTCGATCCCGCCTCCAACGAGTTGGTCTGGGACAACAGCAACGGCGGCACGCCACCGAACGCTTTCGACATTCTGTTGTCGGCGTTCGTGGCACAGGGCGGCGGCGGCCTGATCGACGTCGCCGCCGACAAACAGACCTTGCAATACACCCGCTTCGGATCGACGGTATTCGAGTACCCCGGAGCGACGACGGGCATTGGCACGACGGCGACCGCGACGATCCTTCAAAAGTCCCTCGAAGCGAGTAACGCCAGCATGACCCAATCAGTCCCTGAACTGAGCCTGGCCCAGAAGATGTTCTCGGCCCTGACCAAGGTGTTGCAGATCAGCCAGACCAATGCGGATGCCATACTCAGCCTGATCCGCTAAACGTTCAACAAAAAGCGGTGGTGTCAGGGGAGGTCCCTGACACCACCGCTTTTTTAGTCTAAAACTGATACCCAGAGGTCGTTTCTGACGTGTTCAGGGCGAGTCGATTGGGGAACGGATTCGCTGACCGCGTCCGACTGGACGCTGAAGCGGTTCCGGCCCCCAATCGGCCGTCATGGACATGCCAGAAGCGGCCTCTTAGACGTTGGCGCCAAGCAATCCGTGAACGCGATCCTTGTAGCGATCGAGCAACTGGCGGGACTGGTCCGTACCGCCATGGGCATCCGCATAGAGGTGGACGATCCCATCGACCGGATCGGGCAGGATCAGGACCCAGCCGCCGTCCGAGTGGATCTTCAGGCCGTCGTGAAGATCGACCTGACGATCCAGGTTCGCTTCCGCCAACAGCCGCATGATCCGGCCCTTCTGCTCCAACTGACACGGCACGGCTTCGTGCTGCGTCGGGATTGGCGGCAGTTCCTTGACGATCTCGGCGATCGACTTTTCCTGCTTGGCCAGCAGATAGGCGATCATTGCCGTGGTGAACATGCCGTCATAGCCGGCGTTGAATTTCGGGAAGATGAACCGGCCGCCGTAACCGGCAAAGGCGGCACCTTCGTCCCGGGCCGTCGCCATCAGGCTGCGGGCCGAGGCCTTCGTCCGGATGATGCGCCCGCCCTGCGCCTCGGCGATCGCCTCGATCGCCGCCGGAGCCATCACTGGCACCGCCACCTGGGCGCCCGGCTGATCCTGCAACACCATCCGGGTGAGCAGGGCCAGGAGTTTGTTGTCCTTGATCAGGTGACCCCGGTTGTCGACCAGGACGATCCGCTCGCCGTTGCCGTCGATCTGCACGCCGAAGTCCGCCTTCAGGGCGACCACGACTTCGCTCAGTTGTTCGGCCAGGCGAGTCTTGTCCCGGCTGGCCGGGTTGTGGGCCTGATAGGCGTTCAGAACGACCGTCTCGACCCCAAGGCGACCCAGCAGGCTGGGCAAAATCACGCTGCCGATCAAAAAGGCGTAATCGACCACCACCCGCAGCGGACGCAGCGGGCCGAAGGTGCGGAACTCCTCCAGAAAGGCTTCCTGATACCGCTCCCGGATCCGGGCCGGATAGCTCATCTCGCCGACTTCGTGCAGCTTCGCCCGCCGGAAGTCTTCCTTAAAATAAGCCGACTCGATTTTCTTCTCGACACTGGAGGTAACGGTCAGGCCCTTGGTGTCCAGGAACTCGATGCCGACCTGTTCCTCCTTGTCGGGATCGAGGCGGATGTGCACCCCACCAGCCACGCCCAGGCTCGGCACCTGATGGCGGGCGATCGGGATCGGGGTGTCGTCCATGTTCAGCACATTGACGCCGACGCTGAGCAGGCCCGAAACGAGGGCCCGGCTGATCAGGCGACTGGCGGGATTTTGGTCCCGGCTGACCGTGACGAACTTGCCCATGCCCAATGAGGCCCCGTAAGCGGCACCGATCTTGACGGCCCGCTCGGGCGTGATGTCCACGTTGACCAGGCCGGCGATGCCGTTGGCGCCGAAGAGGCTCTGCTGGGCCGCCGCCCCCCAGATCAGGCTTTCCATGAGGATGACGCCCGGATCGATGACCTTGCTCGGCCAGACTTTGATGCCGGGCTTGATCACGGCCTTTTCGCCGACGATGCATTCGTCAGCGATGACGGCGCCTTCGAGGATCTGCGCTTCGCGTTTCACGGTGACGTTCCGGCCCACCGTGCAACCGCGCAGGCTCACCGAACCGTCGATATAGCTGCCATTCCAGACAATAGGCCGCTTCAGACTGGAGTTTTCACCGACAGCCACGTTGTCACCGAGCACCGTGTTGGCGCTGAGCTGGGCATTGCGGCCGATGTAGCAGTTGTTGCCGATCAGCATCGGCGCTTCGAGGCTGACGCCCGGCTCGATGACGACCGACTCGCCCATCCAGACGCCGTCATAGCGCTGGGTGTAGGGAATGTCGACGCTGACGTGGCCGGACAGGACGTCGTAATGCGCCTGCCGATAGGTTTCCAGATTGCCGACGTCGCACCAGTAGCCATCGGCGATGTAGCCGTACATGGGCAGGTTCTTGGCGAGGAGCAGGGGAAACAGGTCCGTCGAAAAGTCCGACGAGGCGTTGGCCGGCAAAAAGTCGAGCACGCTCGGCTCGAGGATGTAGATACCCGTATTCACGGTGTCGGAAAAGACCTCGGAACTGGTGGGCTTTTCCAGAAAGCGGGTGATCTTGCCTTCGCCATCGGTGATGACGACGCCGAACTCAAGGGGATTGGGGACCCGGGTGAGGACCAGGGTGGCGATGGCGTTCTTTTCCTTGTGGTACCGGATGGCGGCGCCAAGGTCGAAGTCGGTGAGCGAGTCCCCGCTGATGATCAGGAACGTCTCATCGAGGTGCGGTTGGCAGGCTTTGACGGAGCCCGCCGTGCCCAAAGGCTGATCGGCCTCGATGGCGTATTTGACGTGCACGCCGAACTCGGCGCCGTCTTTGACGTAGTTCTGGATGACCTGCGGCAAATACCAGAGGGTGAGGATGACGTCATCGAACCCGTGTTTTTTGAGGAGGTTGAGGATGTGGCCGACGATCGGCCGATTGACGATCGGGACCATGGGCTTGGGCATGTCGCACGTCAGCGGCCGCAACCGGGTCCCGGAGCCACCTGCCATCAAAACTGCTTTCATCTCGTCGTCCTTGCTGCACCATTGCCGCTGCCCGGCGCTGACGATGGACAACGCTGTCCATCCAATCCACGAGCGCGGGTCCTTTCAGAGTAATCCCTCACTGCCGCCCAGACCACCCACAAAAACGGTCTATTGTCCGTTTGCCCGGTCGCTTTTGTAGGGTATTCGCAAACCAGGCCCGGCAAGGTGTAGGCCAATCGGGGGTATAGAGAGGTAACAGACGTTTTTCCAGCGGTAAACAAGGAGAATGGCATGGCATTGCGGAGGCCGCTCCTCCAGGCTGTGCTCCTCGCCCTGTGCCTGAGCGGCTGCCGACCTGACGTGTCGCCAGATGAGGCCGCCATGCCTGCCACCCGGCCCACCTCAATGGCGCCTCCCGCCAATCCGGATGCCGGCTCGACGAAAAGCCTCGAACTTTATAGTCTCCAAGGCACGGACGGTCGCTGGTCCTACTACCTGTTGAGCGGGACGAATCGCCTCAAAAAGCTCAGCGAGGTGGTCAGCTCCAATCCCGCCGTCGGCGCCGAGTCCTTTAAGACCCGACTGCGCGCCTTGCCGCCCGGCTCCATTATTTCCTGGAGCACGCAGGCGATCAACGACCGGCCAAATAGCCGACTGATCCTGCCCGACCCCGAGACGATCCGGCAGATCCGTGAAGTCTGTCGCCTGTCCGGCCTCGACCTGAGCATGCGCACCTGATCGCCAGAAATCCCTGTTGCCGGATCATGCCCGTTTAGCCGATCACCCGGCCGGGTCACGGCGGGTCACCATTTAGCAGGCATATCCCAGGCTGGACCGTCCCCGCAGCGCCACACCGAGCCCAAATCCCACGCTCAAATCCTGTCCTGGACACCCGTTACACCGATCGGTGCCAACAGTCACTGCCGACGGGCAAGCGCTCCACCTAGGATGGTTGAGCCAAGACCGTTACATCTACGACAGACAGGGACTTATGCGTCGGCTTTACTCAGACCCCTCGGACGTCATCGGCATGCTCAAGGCGGGCGTCTACGAACCACATGTGTGGCAGGAGCTCAACCTCCATGCCCACCTGCTGCTCAGTGCCCACCAGATCGATCACCTCCTCGCCCTGGACAACATCCCGGACCAGAAGATCAAGGTACTGCCCCACCAGATCCGGGCCGTGATGACGGTGATGAACCGCCTCGGTACCCGGGCGATTTTGGCCGACGAAGTGGGCCTCGGCAAGACGATCGAAGCGGGCATCATCATCAAGGAATACGCCTGCCGCGGCCTTGCCCAGCGGGTCCTGATCCTGACGCCGGCGCCCTTGACGACGCAGTGGCACGGCGAGCTGATCAACAAGTTCGGCGAGCGCTTCACCATCGGCAACAAGGACGAGGATCCGGATTTCGAGGGCTTCGACCGCCACGAGCGGCTCATCGCCTCGATCGACACCGCCAAGGTGGCCGCCAATGCGGCCCTGCTCACCGCCATGCCCTGGGATCTGATCATCATCGACGAAGCGCACCGGCTGAAGAACGCCAAAACGCTGGCCTACCAGTTCGTCCAACAGCTGGAGAGCCGGTACATGCTGCTGCTGACGGCGACCCCGATGCAGAACCATCTGACCGAGCTGTTCAACCTTGTCAACCTGCTCAAGGAAGGCGCCCTCGGCTCCTACGATTACTATGTGGACACCTTCATCGCCGACAAGACAGGCCGGGCCCTGAAAAACGCCGAAGAGCTGCAGGCCCGTCTGCGCCACGTGATGGTCCGTCACCGGCGGGCCGACGTCGGCCTGCAGTTCCCCCGGCGGGATGTGCACACGATCGCCTTCAGTGCCTCCGCCCCGGAAATGGCCCTCCACGACGGTGTCGTCAGCTACGTCGCCCGCGGCCTCAAGGCCAGCAAGGAAGATTCCTCGCGGGGCAGCAAGACGCTGACCTACTTGCTCCTCTCCCGCCTGATGGCCAGCTCGCCCAAAGCGCTCGCCCAGACCCTCGACAAGATGATCGACACCGCAGCTGACAAGGGCGATCGCAAGGAATTGACCCAGCTCCGCAAACTCGCCGAAGTCTGCGAAGGCTCGACCAAGCTGGAAGAGACCCGCAAGCTCCTGAAGGGCCTGGACGAAAAGGCCCTGATCTTCACGAGCTTCCACGCCACCCAGCAGCAGCTCGCCGAAGAGCTGACCGCAGACGGCTACAAGGTCGAGATCTTCCACGGCGGCATGAGCCAGAAAGAAAAAGACGCCGTCATCGAGCGTTTCCGGGGTGAGGGCAACATCCTCATCTGCACGGATGCCGGCTCCGAAGGCGTCAACCTGCAGTTCTGCCGGGTCCTGATCAACTACGACCTGCCCTGGAACCCGATGCGGGTCGAGCAGCGGATCGGCCGGGTGCACCGCCTCGGCCAGGAAGCCGACACAGTCCTCGTTTTCAACTTCTCGATCAAGGGCACGGTGGAGGCTTACATCCTGGAGATCCTTTACCAGAAGATTGCCCTGTTCTCCGAAGCGGTCGGCGCCACCGATCTCATTTTGAGCAACCTGAAGAGCGGCGAGAGCTTCGACAAACAGATCCTGGACGTCATTGCCCGCTCTGCCGAAGGCGAAAAGATCGAAGACGGCTTTGCCCTGCTCGGCGAAGCCCTGACCATGGCCAAGCAGGCCGCCGACCAGATCCAGCACTTCGACCAGCAGACGTTGTCGCTGATGGACCTGTCGGCCCTGGAAGAGGCGATCGGCCAATCCGACTCTCCGCCATCGGCCTCCCCGCCCTCGGCGAACTGATCTGCCGCCCCGAACCCCGGGGCATCACCGGCGCATTCCGCAGCCCCGCCTGAACGGCACGGGCCCATTTTCAAAGGAGACTCAGCGTGAGCCTGAAACCCTCGGTCAAGGACTTCGTCCTACAGTACTTCGACCGACTTGGCGCCACGATCCAGGTGGCAGACGAGATCTACACCGTCCAGCCCCAGGCGGATCTGGCCGGCACCTGGCCGTTTGCCGATCCCTTCCTCTTCAGCTTTTCGCGGCGTGACGACGAGCAATGGACCCACATAGCCCTGGGCAGCCCCGTCCTGAAGCAGATGATCGAAGACGTCACCAGCCGGGGCAAGGTCACCAGCCGCCACCTGATGGCGAACGCCGTGCCGACGCTGAACCTCTTCGCCACGAAACTCGCCCCGACGAACGGGACGGTCAGCGGCTTCACCTTCGTGCGCAGCGAGCAGCCCCGCGCCCTCTGCTTTGCCCATCTCGTCACCTACGACGCCCCCGCCTTCGGCAAGTGCGAGGCGGAGATCCAGATCGACGTCCTCGACGCCCGCACGGGCGAACGGGACGATTTCCTCTCCGAAAAGCTCTTCGATCTCGTCACGGTGCCTTATCAGCCTGATATGGCCATGGACGGCGACAAAATCGACTGGCTGCACGAGCGGTCTCGTTACCTGAGCAACTGGCGGTCCGAAAAGCAGGCCCGCAAGCTGGAAGACGAGCTGAAGCTCCGCTGGCAGAGCGAGGAAAAGCGGATCAACAGCTATTACGATCAGCTGGCCGCCAGCCTCAAGGAAAAAGAGTCGACCCTCGTCGCCCGCATCGAGACGCTGGAAGGCAAAATCAGCGAAGCCAAAGACGGGACGATCGGCAAGGAAAAGCTGCAGGCCGAACTGGACCTGGTCTGGACGAAACTACGTGAGCTGAACACCAACAACGAAACCAACCTGAGCGAAATCAGCGACGGCCGGGATGGCAAACTCGCCGCCGAAAAGGTGCGCCATGAGCTGACCGTGCGGTCGGAACTGGTCAACGTCAGCTTCCTCACCTACGATGCGGTGACCTTCAAAGTGGCGATCGAGGGACCGGGCAAGCTGGGCGAGATCGAGGTGAACTACCTGCCGATCAAGGACGCCCTGGAAATGCCGACCTGTCCCCACTGCACCCAGATGATTCACGGCATGGTCATCGACAGCAGTGGCCACATCATCTGTGCATCCTGTGCGGAGCATTGCCCCCGGTGCAACGAATCGCTGTGCCCGACCTGCCGCCGTTCCGCCATCGTCCTCGGCTCCTGCGACGCCTGCCAGTCTAACCAGAACCTGTTCGTACCATTGCCGGTGATCGATCGGGACGCCGTGATTGCCGAGCCGACCCGACCGGCGATCTCCGCCACGGGGCCGTTGGTGCCCTCGGCCCCGCCTGTCCCGTTCATGGCCGGCCCCTTGCGGGGGCTCCTGGGCGGACTCGCCCCCAAGCCGCCCGCGCCGGAACCCGTCGCAGCGCCCACGCCGGACCGGGGACCCGCCCGGGTCGGGAGCATTTCCTTCCCCTTCGAAAAGACCAACAGGGTCCCCACCCAGCCCGCCGACTCGGCCCAGGCCACGGCCGACAGGTCGCCCCGGGCCGCCGCAGCGCCGAAGGCCGCTGGCAACCGGCAGCTGCAACTGCCGAAAATCAACCGGCAAAAATCGGCTGAAAAGCCGTACGCCCGGGTCGAAAGCCGCATGTGTCCCCACTGCAGCACCATCGTCATGACCCAACTGGCTCCCTGCACCTGCTGCGGGATCAGCGTCTGTGGCGATTGCGTCTCACCCGGCAGCCGGGCCTGCCAGACCTGCGCCACACTCGGCGTGCCCCGCCAGGAACCCGCCTGGGTCCGGTTGGTCAAGCAGCAGCGCAAAGAACTTGCCAAGGTGAAAAAGTACCATGTCAGCGCCAACGAGCGTTACGGAGTCATCCATTGGCAGGCGTTCGCCGGTGACAAACTGCTGGTCTACGATCTCTGGCAAAAGCAGGTCGTCTCGGAACGCCGCGGCAGCATCCTCCGCAGCCTGCGCCCTAAAGTCGCCCGTTAGAGGGGATGGCCTGAAACCACTGGCGTTTGATTTACGGAATTAAAAGACTGGCCCACGTCTCCGGACGGGTCAGCAGGGGTCCGAAGGCGTTGTCCGACACATAGAGCAAGTGCCGACGCTCACTGTGCTCGTGCAAGAGCTCGATGCGGCGGGCGGTGCCCAGTTGGACGGCATGATCGGGCGGGAGACCGTCAGTCTCGGCCCGGTATAGGGCATCACGGTGCCAAACCCGGTGGGCCCAGACGATCAGCCCCCACAGATACGCCGCGCCCATTTGCCGGAGGCCGATCTTGCGGAACAGCAGAGTGCGCAGAAAGCGGGTGAGCAGGGCCTCATCCAGGTGCGCCCCGAGCGACCGCCCCTGACCGGCCTGCCAGGCTTCCCAGCGGCCACCACCGAGGAGCGCATTGGCATTGTCCGGCGCTTGCGACAGGCAAATGGTCTGGGCCAGGGTATCGGCCGACGTCGGGCTGCCTTCAGGCCACATGGGCAATGGCCCCGTCCAGGCTGCGGCGACCTGCTCCCGATCGATCCGGCCTGCCTCGTCACCGCTAATCTGTAGCACGGCCATCATCAGCCGGCTGCCCAGGGCGAGACGCTTGTCCAGGGGCAACGGTGTTTCGGCAAGAATGTCCAGCAGCCGCTTTTCCACGAGGCGATAGGCGGCCCAGGTGACAGACGGACCTCCCGGCGCGAGCGGTACGAGATCGGGGATGGCGCCCAGGCGGGTGCGGGTCGGCTGCAGACGTTGTTGCAGGTCGGCTGTCCGTTCCGAGAACGGTTGCCCGACATTTTCCGCCACCGTGTGGCAGTTGTACGAGGCCGTGACGCAGACCGAGTCAGGCGTGACGGTAAAAATGAAGGGGTACTGCATACAGGGACTGAGGGGCTGCCACCCGAGCACTTTGTGGACGCTGCACGCCTGGCCGTCCAGGGCCCGGCATTTGCCCAGGGAGTCCGGCGCAAACACAAAAGTGTCCAGGTTGCCGGTCATCTGCTGATCCGGCGTCAGGACGGCAAACTCCGGACCTGTTTCACCCAGGGCATCCCAGGGGATCTTGAGGCTGGGACGCAACACGTTGGCATGGGTGGTGACCTGCCAGCGACTGACCTGACAGCAATCACCACGCCCCTGACAGGTGAACCGGGACTCCGTCAAAAACTCGAACGGCAGGTCCGGGACATCGTGCAGCCGGTGAAAGGCGAGGGCCAGACCAGTGACTGGCCAGATCGGGTATTGGTCGTGCGGCTCCCAATGGGCCAGCTCCGCCAGACACCGGGCCGTCACCAGGGCCGGTTCCGGCAGGCTGGCGTCATCGAGATAGGCGCCGTAAACGTGCATGTCGGCGCCGACCATGCGGAAAACCGCCGTGACGACGGTATCCGTTGCCACTTCGCGCAGCGTCACCTGGGCACTGCCCCCGGCCTCATCCGCCCGCCAGGCCACCGGTGCGACCGGCGCGAAGCGCGGCCCGAACTGGCCATCGGTGAGCACGTCCGCCAGCCGCCCGGCCTGCTCGGCATACTGAGCCGCCGTGATGTCCGACCGCTGCCGGAGAAAATTGCCGATGATCAGCAGGGAGTCGAAAGCGCTGACGGCGTGCAGGGCGGGATAGTCGCATGGGGGGATGCTTGCAGCGAGATAGCGCCCGATCTGCTGCCAGGCGAGGGGAGGCACGTGGGGCATGGTTCCAGGATAGCGGCAGCCGAGCCCAAAAGGGGCAGCGGCGGGCCGGGACACGAGCAAATTGGTTACCGCTGGCACTGGAGTTATGCCGTATCAGGTAAACTGTGCGGCATGACCCTATCGCCAAGCATGGATGCACAGCTACACGAGGCGCTGGAACGCTACTTCGGATTCCGGGAGTTTCGGGACGGCCAAAAACCGATCATCGAAGCGGTCCTGTCCGGCCATGACACGTTGGCGATTATGCCGACGGGCCAGGGCAAATCCCTGTGCTATCAGTTGCCCGCCATGGTGCTGCCGGGGACGACGCTGGTCGTCTCGCCGCTGATCGCCCTCATGAAGGACCAGGTCGACGGCCTGCACGACCGGGGCATTTCCGCCACCTTCATCAACAGCACCCTCGATGCCGAAACCCAGCGTGACCGGTTGGACGGGATGGTCCACGGCCGTTACAAGCTCGTCTACATCGCCCCCGAACGCTTCCGTTCTGGCGCCTTCACCGAGGCCGTGCGGGCCACCCAGATCAGCCTGGTGGCCATCGACGAGGCGCACTGTCTGTCCCAATGGGGTCACGACTTCCGGCCGGACTACCTCAAGCTCGCAGGCGCCCTGACGGCCCTGGGCAAACCGCAGATGCTGGCCGCCACCGCCACGGCGACCCAGGAGGTGCGGGACGACGTCCTGGTCCAGTTGGGCATGCGCCAGCCCAAAGTGTTCGTCTCCGGCTTCGACCGGCCCAACCTGCGCTACATGGTCCGCTACACCCCCAACGAAGCGGCCAAGCTCGAAAAGCTGGCCCAGATCGTTGGCTGGGCGACCGGCGGGGGGATCATCTACTGTGCCACCCGCAAAAACGTCGAAAAGGTGGCCGAGTACCTCGGTCAGCACGAGCAGGGCGTCGTGGCCTATCATGCCGGCCTCGACGAACACGAGCGTTCGGCTGCCCAGGACCGGTTCATGTCCGGGAAGGCCCGCATTGCCGTGGCCACCAACGCCTTCGGCATGGGCATCGACCGGTCGGACATCCGCTTCGTCGTCCATTACGACATCCCCGGCACGATCGAGGCTTATTACCAGGAAGCGGGCCGTGGCGGTCGCGATGGCCGGCTCAGCTACTGCATCCTCATGTTCCAGGAGGCGGACCGTTATCTGCAGGAGTTCTTCATCGAGGGCTCCTCGCCCGGTGCCGACGTCATCCAGTCCGTGTACGACACGCTTTTGGCCGAAAACGTCGAGCAGGTCCTCCTGTCCCAGGTCGAGATCGCCCGCCGCATGCCCCGTAAGATCAACGACATGGCCATCGGCACCTGTCTGAACGTGCTGGAGCGGATGGGCGTCATCGCCCGCATGAACCGGCAAGACAACCATGCCACGCTGCAGCTCATCCCCTGGGCCCAGGCCCACATCAAGGGTAAGTTGCAAACTCAGGTCTATGCCGCCCTCAAGGACCGCTTCGGCGACTCGTTAACCGTTGGGGTGTCCGTCGACCTCGACGGCATCGCCGGTCAGGCCGGCCTGACGCGGGAGCAGGTCCACCAGTCCCTGAAGGCCATGGCCGACAAGAGTCTGGCCACTTACAGCCCGCCTTTCCACGGCCGCGGCGTCCTGATCAAGCAGCGGGTCGACCTGAAGACGGTCGGCTTCGACATGGGTTTCTGGGCGAATAAACGCCAGCGGGAAATGAACCGCCTGGAGCGGATGATCGGCTACGCCTATTCCCGCCAATGCCGGCGGCGCTACATCCTGCAGTACTTCGGCGAAGGCGCCGGCATGGACAACTGCGGCTCCTGCGACGTCTGTATGGGTCTGGCGGAGACGCCCCTTTCACCGGCCGACAAAGCCGCCAAAGCTGTCAAAAAGACGAAACCCGCCGCCGGCAGCCCCGGTGGCTCGGCCTCGCGGCTCGGCGATGCCGATCCCGGCGTGCTGGGGGCCCTCAAGGACGTCCGCACCCAGCTGGCCCGGGAGCGCAACCTGCCCGCCTACGTCGTCGCCACGGACGCCATGCTGCACACCATGGCCGAGATCCTGCCGACCACCGAGACAGCCCTGCTGGCCGTCAAGGGCTGGGGGTTGCGCAAACTCACCCTGTATGGCGAGCACTTCCTGGTCATCCTCCGTGAGCTGGTCGGGGCCGGTGCCGTCCCAGCCGTCGAGCGCCCGCCCGAATCGTCGGACACCGTGCTGGTGGCCGATGAGGCCGGCTATGCG
>JACMPN010000672.1 GCA_014377495.1 Candidatus Sericytochromatia bacterium | reverse complement strand
CGGTTTCCGATTCAAAGGTGAAATCGGTCGCGCTGCAATCATTGAACTCGGCATGCCAGATTTCCTGGTCATCGACGAGGATGACGGAAAACTCGCAGTTGGGGACGTGGGCGACGGCGCTCTCACCGCTGGCGATGTGCCCGAACTGCACGCCGCCCTCGGGGTCCAAATGCACGTGGTCGTCCTGGAACAGAATGATGTCGACGCCGTGCCCGGTGTTGTTGTGTACGTTCAGGTCATGCGGTTCGTTGGCCGAGGCGGTGCCGGACAGTGCGCCCACGCTGGCGCAAGCAATCGTCAAAGCAATCAGGACACGGGTAAAGCTCATGATGGGAAGTTCCTCAAGATTGGGATGGCGGGACAACAAGACGTAAACATACGATTGGTTGGCTAGCAGTGTCAAGTTAGCGAAGACCGGTGCGCACCGATACCGTGCAGCCCACGGCCGGTCACTGCGCAGCCACCGAAATGATTACGGTACTGAGCCGCTACTCGTAACGAGTCTGTTACGTGTCCAAACCGCTTGCTGGAACCGTTCCAAACAACAACAAAGCCGGCACCCAAAGTTTGGGCGCCGGATTTGTTTTGAGGGTAAGACTCCCTGACGCCTATTTGTCGATCGCCTGGCCGGTAGGTTCGCCCGTGGTGGGCATCGTGATGCGCATCTCCGAACCATTGGCCATGGTGATCAGGAGGTTGGTGACGTCCTTGGGCTTGTTACCGGTGACCATGGCCACCTGCAGGCGTAGGGCTGGGTTGCCGATGGCCGCCGTAAAAATCCTGCCTGTCTTTTCGAGCTTCTGGCGGTGTTGGTTGGCCCACCACCGATCGATATTCTTGGTCTTACACCAGTCATAGCGGACCCAATAAGCAAACTGCTCCCATCCACTCGACGTCCATTGATTGGGCGACCAGCCCACCTCATTGTCGATGCACCAGGCGCCGGCGGAGACCCTGCCCCACGAATCAGCCCATCCGCTGATGACCTGATAGCCAGCATCGCGCTCAGGACCTTTGGTATAAACGGTTTGGGCCTGCGTGGCCATCGGCTGTTGTTCCGGCAGGCCCTTGCCCGGTAGCTGCTTGGATGAGGCGAAGCGATCGTCAAAGACGATGTCGCCCGCCGTCTTTACGTGGCCCAAGGCGTCCAATCCGGCCGGTTTCATGACGAAGAACATCCCCGGGAAAGGTTCGAGGGTGATCTCGTCCGGCTTGAAATCGATGTGTTGCTTGCCCAGCGTGTTGGCGGTCCAATCCAGGCTGCCGCCGGTAACTTTACCGTTGGCGTCGATGTCTTCTTTGACATCGAAGACGTCTTTTTCGCCCTTGCTGTCGAAGGCGTAGGCCATGGCGAGCGATTTGGTCCCGTCGGGCTTGGCGGTTTCGACGGGTTTGGTCTGGGTAAATGTGCGATCGATGCTGCCGTCGCCGTCCTCGTCGATCGTACCGTCGATCGATCCGTCCGGCTTGATCGTTTCACGCTCGACCGCTTCGTTTGTGCCGCCTGACAGGCCGGCATTGAGGAAAACCTCGTCCGCGGAAACGTCCTCGGGCTTGGCGGCCTGGTCTGAGGCTTGCTTGGTGGCAAAGGATCCCTTGCCGAGCGGCATCAGGGGCGGTCGCTTGTTTTGGAGATTGATGACCGCCAGATTCAGTTGGCCCACGAAACGGGCTACATCGCCCATGGATTTGGCCTGCTCGGAGCCCATTTTTGCAACAGGGGCTCTGAAAGCAGCGGCACCGGCGGGATTTGCGGCGGCCGGTACCCCAGCGGTGCAGGCGTTGAGGAGGCTTAGAACGACGCTGGTGACGAAGAATGGCCGAAAGACTTTTTGTGGCAAGGGAGATCCTCTCGAAGGGCGGCGAAGGGGTGCATGTCCGTCATGACAATTGCGATCAAAGGCTTCACTAAAGCTGCATGATGCAGAAGCTGGTCTTCAAATTTGGGGGCCAACGGAAACAGCGACAGGGCGCCGGTGTGGTCACCGTTGCTGACGGCCAGTGCATTGACCACCGCCACCCGGACGCTGTTCCCGGATACTAAGCCCGTCAATTACCTGTCAACTTGTCACTTAGTCGTTCAGGAAGCCCGGATCCGACTCACTTAAGCATATCGAACTACTCCCCCTGGGACAAGCGGTCGTCAAGAGATGGTGGCCGCTTTCGACGCCGAGAGCACCACGCACAAACGCCGGTGTCGTCCTAACTCAGCCCGATTGATGCCAAGTTGGGGCTTTGTGGCCGACTGGCCGGTGCCTTCCATGGACCACGGGGACCTGTTTAGCGTCAAACGCCGGCGTTCGACGCTGCCTCGCCAGCAGATCCGGCGCAGCCATACCGATCTCAGCCCCGGAAGTCCGGCGATTGCGCTACCGTCTCGTCATGACAGCGACGTTACTTGCCAAGGCCCAGAGACGCTGTGGCAAATGGCTACCCTATGCACCAAAACCTGGCCTAGACCAAAAAACAAAAGCCCCCAGACAGGCTGGGGGCTTTCGGCTTTTTGTGGTGCGGCTGACAAGATTCGAACTTGTGACCAGCTGATTCGTAGTCAGCTACTCTATCCACTGAGCTACAGCCGCATGTGGCGGAGAGACAGGGATTCGAACCCTGGATCCAGGTTTAAGCCCAGATAACTTCTTAGCAGGAAGCCGCTTTCGACCACTCAGCCATCTCTCCGAACAGTCCTCTGCAGGACCAATGCAATGTATCACGGTACCTACCCGTCGACAAGACGGCGTTTCAGGAAACTTTAACGAATTCCCAAAGAAAACCTTCCCCTGCCGTGGTGAACCCTTGTGGCGGTCACCGGAGGATCTCGCGGCTGATGATCAGGCGCTGGATATCCGAGGTGCCGCCGCCGATCGTGAACAGCCGCGCATCCCGGAGGTACCGTTCGGCCGCAAACTCTTTAATATAGCCGTAACCACCCAGGATCTGGATCGCCGTGTCGGCGACCTTGATCGCCGCCTCGCCTCCATAGAGCTTGCTCATCGCGGCGGCGACGTTGATCGGCTGGCCCTGCTCACGGAGCCATGCCGTATGCCACAGATGCAGCCGGCAGGTCTCCGTCGCGCTCGCCATGTCGGCCAGCTTGAACTGAATCCCCTGGAATGAGGCGATGGGTACCTTGAACTGTTTGCGCTCGCAGGCGTACCCCTTGGCCAATGCCAACGACGCTTCCATCAGGCCGAGTCCGATCCCGCCCAGACCGCAGCGTTCGAGATCCAGCGTCTGCATCGCATGGCGGAAACCGCAACCCTCTGTGCCGAGCAGATTCTCGTCCGGGATGAAGCAGTCCTCGAAAATGATCTCGGACGTGGGCGAAGCCCGCATGCCCATCTTGTCCAGGGGCTTGCCCGTGCTCAGGCCCGGCGTGCCCTTTTCGACAAGGAAGAAACTGGCACCGCCCTTGATGGGTGGCTTGTCCGCATCAGAAATGGCCAGCACGATGAAGACATCGGCGATGGGGGCATTGGTGACGAACATCTTCGCCCCGTTCAGGCGCCAACCCCCCGCTTCCTTTTTGGCCTGGCAGGTGATCCCCGCAACGTCGCTGCCGGCCCCCGGCTCCGTGATCCCCCAGCAGCCGACCCATTCGCCGCTCGTCAGCTTGGGGAGGTACTTCTGGCGTTGTGCCTCATTGCCGTCGCGATAGAGCGAGTATCCGCACAAAAAGCTGTGGGCCCCGATCGACAGGGCCATGCCCGCATCTGCCCGGCCGAGTTCCTGCATCAAAATCTGGGTGGAGAAGGTGTCGCCACCCGACCCGCCGTACTCGGGCGGGATCATTAGGCCCAGGCCACCGATTTTGCCCAGGCTTTTGAACGCGTCCCAGGCAAAGGCGCCCGTCGTGTCCCGATCGGCGGCACCCGGTGCCAGTTCTTTTTCGGCGAACTGCCGCAGCGTCTGCTGGAGCATCCGGTGCTCGGCGGTCAAAAGCGGCAGCATCATTTCACGCCACCGTCATCAAACTGGCCCCGGAACCGACCGGATCGCCGACTTTCACGTGCACGGCCGTGACACGACCCCCATGAAGGGCGGCGATGTCGTTTTCCATCTTCATCGCTTCGATGACCACCACGGTCTGGCCGGCCTCGATCGTGTCGCCGACGGCCACCCGCAGAGCCACGATCGTCCCGGACAGGGGCGCCGCGAGATCGCCCGAGGCGGACTGAGTTTGGCGATTGCCTGCGTCCCGTCGCTGCGGTTTACCGGCAGCGACGGCCTCGCCTTGGGGCTCGAAGACGGTCACGGTAAAAAGACGTTGATTGACTTCGACCTGCAACTGCCGCTGGCTCGTCGTGCCGTTGGTCGCGGTCGCCGGGAAAGGTGAGGCCGGCACGTCGGTCGGCTGGAAATGCCGGGTAAGGAAGCCCGTGTCGTAATGACCTTCGCGGATCGCCGGCTGATCCAGGATCCAGCGGTGCAGCGGGATGGTCGTAGGCACACCCTGGATGTCGTACTCCACGAGGGCCCGGGCCATGCGGGCGAGGGCCTCGTCCCGATCGGCACCCCAGACCATCAGCTTGGCGATCATGCTGTCGTAGTTGGACGGGATGTCCCAACCGGCGTATGCCGCCGAGTCGATGCGCACCCAGGGGCCGGATGGTTCCTTGTATACGGAAATCAGGCCGGGCGCCGGGGCAAAATTGCGATCGACGGCTTCGGCGTTGATCCGGCATTCGAGGGCATGCCCACGGGGCTGCACGTCCTCTTGACGGACGGTCAGCGGCTCACCGGCGGCGATGCGGATCATCCAGCTGACGAGGTCGATGCCCGTGATCAGCTCGGTGACCCCGTGTTCCACCTGGATGCGGGTGTTCACTTCCAGAAAATAGAATTCGTCGCCCTGGACGATGAACTCGAAGGTGCCAGCCCCCCGATAGTCGATGGCCTGGGCGCCACGCACGGCGGCGGCGAGCAGGGCGTCGCGAATGCGTGAGG
>JACMPN010000671.1 GCA_014377495.1 Candidatus Sericytochromatia bacterium | reverse complement strand
TTTAAGGAACCAGCCGGATAGTAAATGCCGGCATGGATGACTTCGCTGTTCCGACTGCTCGTCTCGGTGCCGATCCGGTCGTGGCGTTCCACGATCAGGACCCGCCGATGGGGCGCCAGCGCCGCCGCCACGGCCAAACCGACGACCCCGGCACCGATGACGGCGACGTCGTAGTCATGGTGAGAGTCAGGGCTCATAGGATGTCATCACTGCTGGCCGGGGCATAGGGCTGGCCGAACGCAGCATGGCTCAACCCTGTAGCAGTGTAACCCGCCGGCAAACGGCATATGCGTTGATAGGCACCGTTGCGGCCTTCCAGTATGGTGAGGGAGTGGGCTGGCGCCCATCCGGCGGTCTGTGCGGCATCCGAGGCCCTTGCCCGTCCATTTGCCGCCTGAATTGCAGCCCGAAAGGTCCCCGTCATGTGTGGAATCGCCGGTATCGTCCGCCCGGGTACCCGCATGCCCGCCACACTCGCCAAGCGCATGTGTGATGCCATCGCCTACCGTGGCCCTGACGACGTCGGCTATGTGGCCATCGATTCCGAGTCTGGACGGGCCCGGGCATACAGCGAAGCTGAACTTGCCCGCTGGGCCGGACCGGAAGGCCCCGATCACCGCCTCGATGACGACCATGCCGGGGCCACAGGCGACGTGCTGCTCGGACACCGCCGGCTGAGCATCATCGATCTGTCCGTCGGTGGCCATCAGCCCATGGCCAGCGAGGACCGCCAGGTCTGGATCTCCTACAACGGCGAGATCTACAACTTCGCCGAACTGCGGGCCGACCTGGAGGCCAAAGGCCACCACTTTCTCTCCCACTCGGATACGGAAGTCCTGCTGCGGCTGTATGAAGACGAAGGGGAAGCAGGCATCCGCCGTCTGAACGGCATTTTCGCCTTTGCCATCTGGGACGGCCGCCAACGGAAGCTGATCCTCGGCCGGGACCGCTTCGGCTGCAAACCGCTCTACTACGCTCGGGTGGGCGATACCCTCGTGTTTGCCTCTGAAGTGAAAGCGATCCTCGCCAGCGGCCTCATCGATGCCCGCCTGCACGTGCCCAGCCTCGTCGAGTACTTCACGTTTCAGAATACCTGGGGCAGCGACACCCTGTTCGCCGGCGTCAAGCTGTTGCCGGCCGGTACCTTCCTGGTCTCCGATGCGGACGGCATGCGGCAGACGACCTATTGGGACTGGCCGGAAGCGGAGCCGGACCAGCGGGACTTCGACGTGTTGCGCCGGGAACTCGGCGACCGTCTCGGTGACGCCATCACGCGCCAGATGATCTCCGATGTCCCCGTCGGCACCTATCTCAGCGGCGGGGTCGATTCGGCTTCGATCACCCATTTCGCCAGTCGCCGGACGAAGCGGCTGATGACCTTTACGGGCGGGTTCGACGTGTCCCGGGCCATCGGCTTGGAGGCCTCCTTCGATGAACGGCAGGAAGCCGAGATTGTCGCGGCGCAATGTGGTACCGAGCATTACCAGATGGTCATCCATTCCGGTGACCTGGTCTGGGCCCTGCCCCGCCTGACGTATCACCTCGAAGAGTTGCGGGTCGGCATGAGCTATCCGGGCTACTACATCGCCCGTTTGGCCAGCAAATTTGTCAAAGTCGTCCTCGGCGGGGTCGGCGGGGACGAACTGTTCGCCGGCTATCCCTGGCGGTATCAGCCGGTGATGGCCCTGCAGGGCGAGGCGTTCGATCAGGCCAATTTCCGCTACTGGTGCCGCCTGATCGCCCCGGAAGACCATGTCCGGGCCTTTACCCCGGAGGTGCTGGCCGTCGCCGGTCCGGCGCCTTACGAGCATTACAAGCGGGTCATGGGTGACCGGCAGTTCTCCGACCCGCTGCGACGGGCCCTGTACTTCGAGGCCAAGACCTTTTTGCATGGCCTGCTCGTCGTCGAAGACAAGCTGAGCATGGCCCATGGCCTGGAGGCACGGGTCCCCCTGCTCGACAACGACCTGGTCGACTTCGTGGCGACCCTACCCCCGGGCGCCCTGCTCAATGCGGATGCCGCCGAATTGAACATGTCCGGCAAACACATTTTCCGGGAAGCGATGCGTTCCCGCTTGCCCGAGGCGATCATCAACAAGCGCAAGCAAGGCTTCAGCGCCCCGGATCAGACCTGGTATCGGGGTCCGCTCAACGATTACGTCCGGGGCCTGCTTCTCGACAAACGCACGCAGGACCGCGGCATTTTCCGGCCGGCCTACATCAACGAGATCCTCACCGCCCATTTCACGGGCAAAGCCAATCACCGCCTGCTCATCTGGAGCCTGATCAGCTTTGAGGTCTGGTGCCGCATCTTCCTCGACGGGCAGTCACCCGAATCCATCAGCGCATGAGCCGATCCGATCCCGCCGGCCGTGAAATCAACCCCCAGGGCAAACCCCTGCGGGTCTTTTTGGGCCTTACGGAAACCGCCGGCACCTATCATGGGCTGAGACAGGGTTTCGAGGCGATGGGCCATTCATGCCTGTTCGCCGACCTGTCGCGCAACCCGTTCCGTTACGGGGGCAGTAGCCAGACCTGGCAGGTCAGATTGGCCCGCTGGGGCTATCAGCGCTACCTCGACGCGTTGTCCGCCAGCATGCCCCGCAAGCTGGGCTGGTTCGTGATCGATCAAATCGCCCGCTTGCCGCTGTTCCTTCACGCCCTTCTGCATTACGACCTGTTCATCTTTGGGTTCAATGCCACCTTTTACCGGCAACGGGACCTGCCGCTCCTCCGCTGGCTCGGCAAGACGGTGATCTGCCAGTACCACGGCAGCGACACCCGTCCACCCTACCTGGATGGGGCCTACCTCTCGACACCGGGTATGACGCTGGCCACCTGTGTCGGTCACACCCGGCGGCTGCATGACGTGATCACCTGGGTGGACCGTTATGCCACGGCGGTCATCGATACCCCGGCCCAGGGGCACTTTCGCAAAGTCCCGTTCGTGAACTGGCTCAAGATCGGCGTACCGGTAAAACCCGCCCGGGTGCCCACCCCGGACGAATTGGAAAGCGCCTATGCCCGGATGCTGACCGGTGGACCGGTGCGCATCCTGCACTCGCCCTCATTCCCGGAGGCCAAAGGCACGCCGCTGATCCGTGCACTGATCGAGCGGTTGCGCTCCCGGGGCCACGCCATCGACTTCATCGAGATCAAAGGGATGCCCAACGAAGTCGTCCTGGCGGAACTGGCCCGTTGCGACTTTGTCATCGATCAGGCATACGCCGATACACCGATGGCGGGGTTTGCCGCCGAGGCGGCCTGGTTCGGCAAAGTGTCCGTCGTCGGCGGCTACCAGAGGGCACTCTGGCGCTCGTTGCTGACGGACGAGGAACTGCCCCCATCGCTATACGTGCACCCTGACGACATGGAGGCGGCGGTCGAGCGGCTGATCCTCGATCCGGCGGCTCGGGTCTCCGGCGGGCGGCGGGTGCGCCAGTTCATCGAAACCCGCTGGTCGCCTCATGTTGCCGCCCGCAACTACCTGGCCATTGCCGAAGGCACCAGCGACAAGTCCTGGTGGGTGACGCCGGAAAGCCTGATCGATTTCCATGGCTGCTGTCTGGCCGAGTCCCGCTTGCGGGACGGGTTGCGTACTTACGTCGGCACATACGGCGCCGGCGCTCTCTGTTTGGACGACAAACCGGTCCTGCGGGACAGCATAGTGGCGTTTGCGGCCGAGGGTGACTCTGTCGTAGTGACCTGAAGGCGGCTGGCAATTTTTGAAAAACAGCTGTCTCTGTCGCATTGCCACTACAAACAGGTCAAGGAATTAAATATGACTGGTTCCCCCGTCAAGGGGAATCAGGCTCGACGCCGATTTCGCGCCATTTCGCCAGCCCGCGACTGATCCAGGACTTGACCAACGGCCGATCGACACCGCCGCCGCCGTAAATCAGCGGCAGATAGAGGGCCACGATCACCACCCGTATGAGGAGCGAGTCGACCTGACCGAGGCAAACCACGGTCAGCACGGTGACCCCGGCCACGATCAGCAGACCTTTGGCTGCATAAGGCGTCGGGATGAGCCGTTGGCCTTTCTCGTAATAAAGCAGGTCCAGGATCACGAAACCGGCGACCGTCGCCCAGGCAGACCCCAAAGCCCCCCAAAACGGCACCAGCAACAGATTCAATCCCAGATTGACCACGCCGCCGATCCCCATATACACCGCCAGATAGCCGGTGGCCTTGGCCAGGATGATCGGCGAGACGAGCAGCGAGCCGAACGCCGAAGCGACGAGGCCCAGGGTCAGCGGCCCCACCAAAGCTGCGGCCGGCAAATATTTGGGCGACACGATCAGGCTGATCAGTTCCGGAGCCAGGCCGGTGAATAGCACAGCTGCCGCCCCGAGCAGCGTCCCGTAGATCGGAGCCAGTTGTGCCCGTATGGCCCGGGCCCGCTCCGGATCCGTACTGTGGAGCTCGATGATGAACGGCGACCAGGCTGTGCCAAAGGCCATCGCCAGCACGGAAAGCACACGGGTCAGCTTTTGCCCAATGCCGTAGTAGCCGATGGCCGCCAGATCCACCCAGTGATTCAACACCATCCGGTCCGCCAGGCTCATCAGCCACATCGCCCCGCCGGCCGGGATCAGGGGCAGGGCGATCCGCATCATCGCCTTGAGATCAACCCAGTCGAAGGTGCCCCGCAATTGATCCCGGACCAACCAGACGGCGATGGGCAGGGTCATCAGGGCGGCGATGACGCTGCCCATCACATAACCGTGCAAGCCGTCCTGCGCCCAGTAAACGAAATACAGACTGCAGGCCATCCAGCTCAGCGAACTCGTGGCCGACAGCAGGCAATGGGTCCATGGCCGCCGCTGCAGACGCAGGACTTCCCGGGCCAGGAGCACGGGGTAACCCAGGCCTTGGGCTGCCAGCGTCAAAAAAAGCAGGTTGCCGCTGCCCGGTGGCCCCTGAAAATAGCGCATGACCGGCTCGCTGGCGAACCAGGCCACGATCAGGAGCAGCACATTCCAGACCATGACGGTGCCGGTCGCCGTGACGATCACCTGTCTGCGGCCGGCAGGCTCGCCGGCGGGATAGTCGAAGTAGCGCAGCTGCATGGCCGAATC
>JACMPN010000670.1 GCA_014377495.1 Candidatus Sericytochromatia bacterium | reverse complement strand
GCGCCCTTTTGGGCAGTGTATGTCGACGGTGCGGTGCGTAGCGCCGACTATGCGTGCGACCTGCCGGTCCCGCCCGAGTGGCGGGGCAGCGGCCTCTACAAGCAGGTCTACCAGCACATCGAGGCCTGGAGCCTCGGTCGGGGCGAGGATCTCGGATTCACGACCGTCATGAAGGGCAACCGGGCCATGGCCCGCATCGTGGCCGGCCGGGCGGGCGTCGTTCCGTACCACCACATCACCACCATGCGGAACTTCACGGTGCACTTCCTGTTCAAAAAGCGGCCGCTCCCCGGCATCACCATCCGGCCCGCCACCGCCGCCGACATCCCCGAGATGGTCGCCCTGTGGAGCCGGCTGAACAGCCAAAAACAGTTCGCCCCGTTCCTGACAGTCGACTCCTTCCAGGCCCGGCTGGCGGCCAGCCCCGGTCTGGCCATCGGAGACTACCGCCTGGCACACCACGATGATCGCCTGGTCGGCAGCCTGGCCCTGTGGAACCAGGAATCATTCAAGCGCATGGTTGTGCTCAAGCTGAATGGCGGCGCTACCTGGATGCGGCGTTGGTACAACCCGATCGCCCGGCTTCTCGGTCTCGCCAGGTTTCCGGCCCCGGGCAATACCATGCCCTACGTCTATGCCACCCAGCTCTGTGCCGAAACGGCCCATGACCTGAAGGCGCTCTATACCCACGTCTACAACGAGTCGATCGGTCCGGAGACTTTTTTCATCAGCAGCATGCTGGATGTGCGCGACCCGCTGATCACGGCCCTGGACGGCTTTTTGAAGCAGACCGTCGACATCGAGGTCTATGCCATGGACCCCTACCGCAAGTGGGTCGGCCACCCATTCAACCGGCTGCCCGTCTACTTCGATCCTGCGATCGTTTAATGGCACCACGAGATTTCCCGCTGACCCCTCAGTCAGACGGCAGGAGGGCCGAACTTAAGCGAGAATCGTTGCGAAACCACTATACCCGTAGCGCCTCGGCCTGATTTCCGCCCCGAAGACAGCGTATCCCCTTGGCGTTTGGTGCGGATTTTTCGCAAAAGCCGGAGGCGTCGCCAAATCGGTCCACAGGAAGCGAATCCAGGGCACTTCAGGCACGTTATCACAATTTTTGTGACAATGCGTCTTCGCCCTGCCGCAACCGTGCGACCATGCATGCCTTGGGATCGCTTGTGCCCCGCATCACCGCCGCCTCCGGTGCGCCCGGATCCGCCCTCACCAGATAAGGAGCGTCGCTGCATGACGACGGAGCACCACCAGCACCCTGACGGAGACCACCAGCAGGTGCTCGCCGGGGGCGGTGAGATGGGGGCGCTGATGCGCACCATCGACTGGGGCCTGACACCGCTGGGTCCGGTGGCCACCTGGCCCCAGAGCCTGCGCACCACCGTCAGCCTCTGCCTTTCGTCTACCTTTCCCATCCTGATCACCTGGGGACCCGAACGGGTCCAGATCTACAACGACCTGTACCGCCCGATTTGCGGCGAAAAGCATCCCCGGTCGATGGGGCAACGCTTCAATGAATGTTGGGCATCGGCTCTGCCCGTAGTCGGCGGCATCGTCGACCGGGCGCAGGCCGGCCAGGGCTCGTACATCGAGGATCAGCGCATGTTCCTCGACCGCCACGGCTACTTGGAGGGGGCGTTCATGACCTTCTCGTTCAGCCCCATCCGAGACGAATCGGGCGGGGTGGGCGGTCTTTTCCACCCGATCACCGAGACGACGGACAAGATGCTCAGTGCCCGCCGGACCGAGGTGCTCCGCGACCTGGCGGTCCGGCTGGGCGACGCCAAATCCATGGTCCAGATCGGCGAGCGGCTCACCGAGGCATACGTGACGTATGAGCTGGACATACCCTTCCTGCTTTTTTACGAATTCGAACCGGATGCCCGCCGGGTGCGCCTTCTCGGAACGGCGGGCCTGCCGGCGGGGACCGCCGCCAGCCGGCCGAATCCGGCATATACGCCCGTGGCGGAAAGTGCCTGCCTGCACGCACTCGAGGGCGAGCAGACCCGACACCTCAACGATGTGGCGGCTCTGTTCGACGGCCTGACGAGCGGGCCTTACCCCGAGGTGCCGCAGGAAGCGCTGCTCCTGCCCATTAGACCGCCGGGCGATGCCGAGCCGGTCGGATGTCTGGTGGCGGGCGTGAGCCGGCGCCGGATCCTGGATGCCGGATACCGGGCTTTCTACGAGCAGCTGAGAGCGACGGTGACGGCGGCGGTGGCGAACGTGCACGCCTACCAGCACGAGCAGGCCCGGATGGTTGCACTCGCCGAGTTGTACCGGGCCAAGACGACGTTCCTCTCGAACGTGTCCCACGAGTTCCGCACGCCCCTGACCCTGATCCTCGGGCCGGTGGAGGAAGCGTTGGCTGAGCCGCACCTGTCACTGTCGGGTGAAAGCCTGAAATTGGTACGGCGAAACACCCTGCGGCTGCAAAAGCTCGTCAACACGCTGCTCGACTTCAGCCGCATCGAAGCCGGGCGGGTGAACGCCCACTATCAGCCTACGGACTTGAGCGCCGTCACGGCCGACCTGGCCAGCGCCTTCCGTTCACTGGTGGAAACGGCCGGGCTGACCTTCACGGTGGCCTGCCCACCGTTGGCGGAAGCGGTCTACGTGGACCGTGACCTGTACGAGAAGGTAGTCCTCAACCTCCTCTCCAACGCCTTCAAGTTCACCCTCGCTGGCGGCATCAGCGTGGCCCTTGCCGCTTGTAACGAGTACGTGCAGCTGACCGTGTCGGACACGGGCGTGGGCATCGCCGAGGCGGAACTGCCCCACATTTTCGAGCGCTTCCACCGGATCCAGGGTGCCAAGGGCCGCAGCTTTGAGGGCAGCGGCATCGGACTGGCCTTGGTACAGGAATTGGTCAAGCTGCACGGCGGCACCATTACAGTGGAGAGCCGCCTCGGCGAAGGCACGTGTTTTACGGCGTCGTTCCGGCTGGGCAGGGCCCACCTGGCACCGGAACACGTCAACGCGGCCGCCACGCTCGCCGTCACGACGCTGGCTGTGCCTGAGTTCCTGAGTGAAGCCGCCAACTGGGTGCATGAGGCCCCCGAGATCGCCGATCATGCCCTGCGTTTCGGCCATATCCTCCTAGCGGACGACAATGCCGACATGCGGGCGTATGTGAGCAAGCTCCTTACCGCCCGGGGCTGGGCGGTGGAAACCGTGTGCGACGGCCAGGCGGCTCTTGACGCGGCGCGGGCCCGCCGACCGGATCTGGTCCTGACGGACGTGATGATGCCAGGCTTGGACGGCTTTGGGCTGCTCGAGGCATTGAAGGCGGACGAGCGAACGTGCACCGTGCCCGTCATCCTCCTCTCGGCCCGGGCAGGCGAGGCAGCCTCTGTGGAAGCGTTGCAAAAGGGAGCCGATGACTACCTCGTGAAGCCCTTTGCGGCGACAGAGCTGGTGTCCCGGGTGTCAGCACGGCTGGTGATTGCCCGGGCACAGGCCGAGTCGCTCGCCCATGAACAGGCGATCGGGAAAGAAGCCGTGGTGGCGCGCCAGGAGTTGCACAGCCTCTTCATGCAGGCCCCGGTCGCCCTCGCCATCCTCGAAGGTCCCCGGCACACCTACACCTTCGCCAACCCCCGTCACAGCCTGCTTATCGGAGGCCGGGATGTCATGGGCAAGGCCCTCCTGGAGGCATTACCGGAACTGAAGGACCAAGGCATCGAGGAACTCATGGACAGCGTGGTGGCCACGGGCGAGTCCTTCATTGGCAGCGAGTTCCTCGTCAATGTGGACCGCAAGGGCTTGGGCCTGGCGGAGGAAGTCTATTACAACGTCATCTACAGCCCCAAACGCAATGGCCGAGGCGAGGTGGACGGGGTGTTCGCCTGCGCCACGGACGTCACCGATCAGGTGATCGCCCGTCGGCAGACCGAAGCCATCCTGGTGGATCTCAAGATCGCCGACCAGCGCAAAGACGAATTTCTCGCCACACTGGCCCATGAACTGCGCAACCCCATGGCAGCCATCAGCATGGCCATCTCCCTGCTCGAACTGGTTCCGGGCGACACCGCCCAGGCGGCCAGGCATCGCGAGACGGCCCGGCGGCAGATGGGTACCCTCGTGCGGTTGGTGGACGACCTCCTCGACGTCTCGCGCATCACCCGCGGGCAAGTGGCGCTGCAACTCGAGATGGTGGATTTGGCGTCGATCGTGCAAAACGCCCTCACGGACTCCCGGGCCACCATCGAGGCACGTGAGCATACGCTGTCAGTGACCGTTGCGGCAGGCGCATTCCCGGCGCAGGCGGATGCCACCCGGCTCGAGCAGGTGCTGATCAACCTCCTGACCAACGCCGCGAAATACACCGAACCCGGCGGCACGATCACAGTGCGACTTGCCCGTGACGTGGTCGATGGCACGGCCCAGGCTGTGCTGTCCGTGAGCGACACCGGCCGGGGCATCCCCGAGGACAGGCTCAAGACGGTGTTCGACCTCTTCGTGCAGGTGTCGCCTACGATTGACCGGGCCATGGGGGGCCTGGGCCTGGGGCTGACCCTGGTCAAGAGCCTCGTCGAAATGCACGGCGGGAGTGTCTCGGCGCACAGTGACGGGCCGGGCAACGGCAGTGAATTCATCGTGCGCCTGCCGTTGGCCAAGGCGGCTCAGCCTGCTTTTTGCACCGCCATACCAGCGTTACCCAGACCCGCCGTGGCCCGGACGCAGCGCATCCTCCTCGTGGAAGATATGGTGGACGTGAGCGACGCCCTCAAAGCGCTCCTGGAATACCTCGGGCATGAGGTGACGGTAGCCAGCGACGGCTTGGAGGGTGCGGCACGCATTTTGGCCATGCGGCCAGACCTGGCCTTGGTGGACATCGGCCTACCGGGCATCGACGGGTACGAAGTGGCCCGGCGCGTGCGTGAGACGCCGGGTGGGGAGACGCTCTACCTCGTGGCGCTGACCGGCTACGGTGGCCCGGACGTCAAGGCCAAGGCAAAAGCTGCCGGCTTCGACCTGCACATCACCAAGCCCGTCGACATCGCCAAGCTGACGCAGGCAGTCGATCGCGGCAAGCCCGTTCGGAATTAAAACAATGGTCGTCGAATCCCAGCCGTTCGTTCCGACCACGGCGCCCTTCTGAAGGCCAGAACCGCCCACCATTCTGTACAGCGGGGGCTCGTCCCGACTCCCGAAACCGCTGCCACGGATTTTTTAAATTATCCGTTCTTTAACGTAATTCTCATCGCGCCTTAAGAACCGTTTTGGCCCTGCCCCCGATAACCCATGCAAGAGAAGCACTGCCGGTCCGGGCCGGCAGCGATGGGAGGAAGACACATGCCAGACGTCAGCGTGGTTCGGACCGTTAACGACATTTTCAACCAGTACGACCACAACAAGAACGGCACCATCGAGCTCAGCCGCCCCGACAAAACCTGGGGCAAAGAAGGCCGTCTCCGCAATCCTGACGAACGGGTGCGTTCTTCCTCCACCGACATCTCCGCCTTTACTGACGATACCGTCAACATCAGCACCGCCGTCTACACCCGGGTGGACCTTTTCCGGGCCGCCGACGGCAATGGCGACCAAAAAGTCACCCGCGACGAACTGACCAAGTTCGTTGCCACGTACGACAAGAACAAAGACGGTATTCTGGGCGCCCCAGACGCCAAGATGTTCAAGAAGGACACCCCCGAGCAAAAAGAACAGAAGCAGGAAATCAAGTCCTTCAAGTCTGATTTCCCCGAGCGCCTGGAAAGCTACTCCAACATCAAGTTCTGACGCACAGGCCTCGTGACGGACCACCCGCTATTCCCAAGGGAATAGCGGGTGGTCTTGTCGCGTGGGGTGGATTTGCACCGTCATTGTAATATTTGTTGATATTGCAATGTTTCTATATTACACTCGGTAAAGTGGGCATGCGGACTGGAACCGATTTGGTCGCCGCCGCTCACGCCCATCGTCGTGATGAGGCTGCCCAAGCACCTCTGGATGGACCTAGCGTCCGCACGGACCACCCGGCAGCGTTCCAGACCGTCAATGTAGTAAGGACAAGCGATGCCTGCCACAAACTTGTTGAAGGAACAGCCCACCGAAGTGAAGAATTTCTTCAAGAAGCGAGAGAAGGGCGATGTCAATGCACCTACTACAGGCGATGAGCTTACGTCCCATCCTGTCGCTGATCTGGCGCTCGAACAGGAACTCCTCCACCCAACTGCCGGCGAAGTTCTCCCCGAACCCGGCGGGGAAGCTCTTGAGGAACATTCGGTGGCCGGGTTTAAGCTGAAACGGCTGTTGGCCAGCCTGCCGGCCGGCGACGTCTGCATTTCCCGACTGACGATCCTGATGGACCACACCGACCCGCACGTCGCCTGAAAGCACAGGTTTTGGCCGTGCGGTCAGATCCAGAAGCGAATGCGTTTCGCCGCCGGGACGGGTGCATCACCCTGCTCGCCGCATTCGGCATAATCCCGCAGCGACTCGATCCATTCGTGCACCAGATCGGCCTCGGTCGACATGAATTGGGGGCCGTACCGCTTCAGCGCTTTGGACTGGATGGCCATGATGCGCACGTCCTGCTCGATGACGACCCGGGTATACCAGCGCATGAAGGGCTCGGCGATTGCATTCAACCACCCGAACCGGAAGGCGATCGCCGTGTAAACCTGGCTTTCCCACTGGTTCACCGGGGTGATCTGGGACGAGATGACGAAGTTGCGCGCATCACCGTAGGTGTAGTCGACCCGGGTGACGTTGGGCATGAAAAACTTGTCGGTATGGGTCATCGGCAGGCCCTTGGGGTTCAACGCCCGCTCCGTAAAGCCGATGCTGTCCTGATGAAAGTACTCGATCTCCACTGAGGTGGCCGTGCGCGTCACCAGCGCCTCGCCCTCGGTCCGGGTCTGGTTGCGGAACCACTTGGAGTGGACGAAGACAGTATGGGGCACGTCCATGAAGTTCTCGACCAGATTTGTCACACCGTTGGCAAACGTCGTGATCATGTAGTACGAGCGCCAGCCCTTTTCTTTGTAAAAGGGCATCCGGAAGGGTTCATTGCGGATGTTGTCCGGATCTCCCATATAGACCCAGACCAGACCGTCCCGTTCCATGCAGGGAAAGCTCTGCAGAGTCTTGTCCGGCCGTATGGCCCTCTCCGGCCCTTCCGAGGGAATGTGCACGCACTGTCCCTGGGAGTTGTACGTCCAGCCGTGATAGGGACAACCGATACAGCCGGCGAAGACGTCGCCTTCGGACAGGAGGGCATTCCGGTGCAGGCACCTATCGATGAGGGCGACGGGCTGGCCAGCCATGTCCCGATAGACGACGAGCATCTCTTCGAGGATCGTGCGGCCGAGTGGTTTTTTGGTGCCCAGTTCGGCGGACGTGCAGGCGGCGTACCAGTTCTCGTGCAGGGTGCCGCAGGTGTCGCGCAGGCCCATTGTTGCTCCCGTGAATCGTTTAGTAGACGAAAGGCAGAAAACGCCAGGTGCAGGCTTGATACGCGGCGTAGGTGGAACCGAAATGGGTCAACATGACGGCTTCCTCCAAGGTTACCCGGTAGCGGAAGGCCGCACCGTGACACAGGACAAAAAAGAGCATTGCCGCCCAGTTTGCACAGGCCAAAGCCCCTCCCACCCCAAAGAGCAGGGCGCCGGCGTAACCCGGATGCCGGATGAACCGAAAGGGCCCGTGGGCGATGACGGACTGATCCGATTGAACCATGACGGCGCTCGTAAAAAACCGACCCAGGGTGATGATCGCCCAATACCGCATGCCGACACCGACGGCGCAGATGAGCAGGCCGCAGAGGGACACCCACTGGGCGTGCCAGGGAATCGTGCCGATCCCGCGACTGCAAAAGAAGATGAACGCCCCGACGTTGACGAAGGTCGAGGTGAGGATGATCCAGGAGGAATGCCGGTCCTCGGCGCTCTTGATGTTGCCGTGCTTGCGGTAGATGACCTCACTGGGCGCAAAGGCCAGGATCAGCACTGACAACACAACGGCCGCCCAGGGATTGGGCGTCCAGGCGGGATTGACGAGGCTGATCAGTGGCAGCATGGGCAAATTGGGTCTCCAACGGCAGTGTACCCGCCAGCCCGTTGCAAACGTGCGTCAGGGGTGGCAACACTCGGCAGCAGCGGCAAGCGTCACGTGAAAAGACCAGTCCCGGCGGGTACATAGTAAACAAACTGCTTCATCGGCCACCGACAGGATTCCGTCATGCGTGACTTTCAGACCCGCACAGGCCAGACCGGCCCGCTGCCCCCCCCGGAATGGGCGCCCCCACAATACCGGGCGGCAATCGACAACACCCGGGTGGACATGAGGCTGACCGCGTCAGGTCTCGGTCGTGACCGGCAGGTGACGACCCGTCGTCCAGAGCACGCCGTCAGTGGGGCATCGCTGAGTTTCCCGGACGTGACACCGACAGTGCCGGACAACGGCGTGCCGCCCGTGCCGGGCTTTGGCCTGCGTCTCCTCAAACAGCTTTCGCCCGACATGCTGCGCGTTAACCCGCTCTTCAGGCTGGCCTCGGCGACGGCCAAAGCCGGCGGGACAATCCTGACACCGCACAAAGCGATCACCCTGTCGGAACTGCAGGCATTGGGGAAGAAAGCGGACAAAAAAGCGTTTTTCGCCGTCATGCTGGAAGGTGCCCTCGCCTCTGAAAAGCAGTACGGCATCCCGGCAAGCGTCATCCTGGCCCAGGCGGCGCTCGAATCCGGTTGGGGCAAATCCGCCATCGGCGGGTTCAACCTGTTCGGCATCAAAGGCCGCGGCCCGGCCGGCTCCGTCCAATGTCTGACGAAAGAGGAGGTCCGCGGCAGAAAGGTCCTCGTCAAAGCCAGCTTCGCCAAGTTCCACACGTTGGCGGAAGGCATCGCCTATCACGGCAAAGTGTTCACGAATCCGGCGTACGCCAAGGCGGTCGAGACCTTTGGCAAGACAAAGGATACCAATCGGTTCGTCCGTGACATCGCCGGCACATACGCCACCGACTCAAACTACGCGTCGCTGATCCAGTCCCTGATCAAACAGCACGGGCTGGAAGCCCTGTGCCAGGCCAAAGGTGCACATTAGGGGAAGTAAAGGAACAACTTCGGTCGTCTGTGTGCCGATGGACTCGGTGTTGCGGCGTTACCGATCGTCACCGTCCTGCCGTAGGACGATTCCTCACGCTGCCTTGCATCACCGGCCCCTCGACCCACAGTCTCGGTCAGTTATTCCTTTACTACCCCTGAGGCTCAGTCCGTTGCGTCCCGGGCGGCCTGTTGCGCCTGATAGCGTTCGCGATCCAGGTAGATCTGCAGGATGACCATGGCCGCCTGCTCATCGATCATTGCCTTGCGCTTGTCGCGACGCATGCCGGCGTCCATCATCGAGCGCTGTGCCTGCTTGCTGCTCAACCGCTCGTCGATGTAGACGGCGGGGATCGGGCAGATCTTCGCCAACCGGGCCATGAAGTCCTCGACGAACTCCGCCTGCGGGCCGTGACTGCCGTCCATGTTCAGCGGCAGCCCGACGACCCAGCGCACGGCCTGATGCTCGTCGGCCAGAGCCTTCAATGCGGCCAGGTCTTTGACAAAGTTCTGCCGCCGCACGGTCGTCAGCCCTTGGGCCGTCCAGCCCATCGGATCGCTGATCGCCACACCGACGGTTTTGGTGCCGACGTCCAACCCGAGAGAACGCATCAGACCTTTTTCTTCGTGTCGAAGGCGTCGCGCAGACCGTCACCGAACAGGTTATAGGCGATGACGGCGATGACCAGGGCCACACCGGACGAGAGCAGCCACGGATGCAGCAGCAGCGCCGATGGCTCACGGGCTTCCTGCAGCATGTTGCCCCAACTCGCCTGGGGATCCTGGATGCCCAGACCCAAGAAACTGAGACCCGCCTCGGTCAGGGTGTAGAGCGGGATCGCCAGACTGGCCGAGATGATGATCCACGACGCCGTCTGCGGCAGGATGTGTTTGACGATGATCGACAGGTCGGTGGCACCGGCAGCCTTGGCCGCCTCGACGTACTCCTGCTGACGGATGGAGAGGACCATGCCCCGGATGATCCGGGCCTGGCCCGCCCAACTGACAAAGCTGAGGATGACGGTGATCAACAGGTAGCGTTCGATCGACGACAGGCTGGGGGGCAGGGATGCGGCCAACGCCAACAAGAGAAAGAAGGTCGGAAAGGCCATGACGGCCTCGACGATCCGCATCAGGATGTTATCGATCGTCCCGCCGTAGTAGCCGGCGGTGCCACCGATCATCATCCCGATCGGGTACGAGAAGAGGATTGCCACAATGCCCACCGTCATGGAGATGCGGGCGCCGAAGAGGAGGCGACTGAAGATGTCACGCCCCTGGATGTCCGCCCCCAGCAGGTAGAGCCGGGCAGGCGCTGCCACCCCGACGAGGTGGATGTCCGTCGGGATCAGGCCCAGCAGGTGGTAAGGCTCGCCATGGACGAAAAACTGCAGTGGATACGGCTGCGTGCGGTCCTCTTTGAACGAGAAGATCTTCTTTTCCGCATCGAAGGATTCTGTGACTTCGAACATATACGGCGCCGAAGGGCCCGCCTTCGTGGCAAAGTAGACCTTCGTCGGCGGCGCATAGGCCCGCTTGCGGTGGTCCGTCGCTTCGCCGTAGGGGCTGAAGAAATTGGCGAACAGGGCCATGAAGTAGAACACAGCGAGGATGACCCCACCGATCAGGGCCAGCCGATGCCGGCGGAAACGGCGCCAGATCTTTTGCCGGGAGGTGACCATTTCGCCGAGGTTGTGAGCGTCGTGCTTGACGAGGGGGCTTTCGACCATTTCGCCAGATAACGATTGGGTCATCTCAGGTCTCCAGCTTGATGCGGGGATCGACCGCTGCCAAGAGCAGATCGGCGATCAGGTTGCCGATCATCAGCATCAGGGCGCTGATGACGAGGCCCGCCATGACGAGGTTGTAGTCGTTGGCCAGCACGGCTTCGAGCATCATGTTGCCCAGGCCCGGCCAACTGAAAATGATCTCGACGAAGGCCGCCCCGGACAGCAGGCTGGCCAGATCGTAGCCAAGCATGGTGACGATCGGGTTGATCGCGTTGCGCACGGCGTGGCGG
>JACMPN010000061.1 GCA_014377495.1 Candidatus Sericytochromatia bacterium | reverse complement strand
GGGTGTGGCACCGGCCTGCGTCGGCGGCCACAGCCTCGGTGGGGTGACGGCCCCGTATGCAGCCGGCGCCTTGCGGGTGGGTGACTTTTTGCGGGTGGCCCGCCCGCGGGGGGGGCTGATGGCCGCCGCGGCCGCCGCCATCCCGGGAGCCATGACCGCCGTCGCCCGGCCTGTGACCGAGGTCGCCGCCTGGCTTGCCGATTGGCAGCTGGACGTCGTCATTGCCAACCACAATAGCCCCACCCAGGTGGTCCTGTCCGGCTCGACCGAGGCCATCGCCCAGGCCGAGGCGCGTCTGGCCGAGGTCGGAGCCACCGCCAAACGGCTGCCCGTGGCAACTGCCTTCCATTCGCCCCTGGTGAGCGGTTCCAGTGAGCCGTTCTTCCGCTTTCTGCAGGATGTCACCGTCTCACCGCCGACGATCCCCGTTTTCTCGAATGCTGCCGCCGCGCCGTATGATGAAGACCCCGCCGCCATCCGCCGCACGCTCGCCGACCAGTTGGGGAGCCCCGTCCGGTTTGTGGAAATGATCGAGGCGATGTACGCCAGTGGCGTGCGCACCTTCGTCGAAGTCGGCCCGGGCGGCATATTGACCGATCTGGTCGAGCGCTGCCTGAAGGACCGCGATTTTCAGGCCGTCAACCTGGACCGCAAGGGTCAACATGGCGTCACAAGCCTGTGGCAGGGCCTCGGCAAACTCGCCGCCGCCGGCATTGCCATGGATCTGGCCCCGCTCTGGCTCGGTTACGCCCTGCCCAAAGACGGCGGCGATGCTAAACCGACCTTTTCCCTGGCCATCAACGGCAGCAACTACGGCAAGCCCTATCCGGCCAAGGACGGCAGCAACCGCACCCCACCGCCGAACCCGCCCGCAGCCGTCCAGGTGACGGTTGCCCCGGCAATGGCCGCAGATGTCACGGCTGTCACTGCACAGGCCACAAGGGCCGTTGCCGCACCGACGCAAGTGCCCGCCGCTGCAGTCCCACACACCCCGAGACCGACCGCCGCCGGCCCCGTTGCAGCGGAAACCCAACGCCTCGCCGCTGAAGCACATGCCACGTTCCAACAGGCATTGGCCGACAGCCATCAGGCGTTCATGCAGACCTTCCAGGTCTCGGTCGTGCAGAGCCATCAGGCCTTCATCCAGGCCATGGAAGCGTCGTTTCTCAACGTCTGCCAGGCGTTGGGCGGTCAGGCCCCCGCAGTGATCGGTTCGGCCCCGGCCGTCTCGATGCCCACCGTGCCGGAAGTCGTCGCTGTCCCGCAGCCGACACCGCTCCCGGGTGCGCCGCCGACACCGCTCCCGCTTGCACCGCCGACGCAGCCGGTCGTCCCGATGGCGCCGCTGGCTCAAAGTCCCGTCACGGCATCGACGGTCGATTTGAAGTCGCTCCTGATGGCCGTCGTGGCCGACAAGACCGGTTACCCGGTGACGATGCTGTCGGCGGATATGGCCCTGGAAGCCGATCTCGGCATCGATTCGATCAAACGGGTGGAGATCCTCTCCGCCATGCAGGAACAGGTGCCGGACCTGCCCAAGGTCGATCTGGCCATCATGGGCACCCTGCGCAGCCTGGGCGAGATCGCCGCCTACCTGGGTGACAGCCTCCCAGCCCCCACCATCACGTCCAATGGTCAGCCAACAACCCCATCCAACGATCAGCCCGCATCCGACCTGGGCAGCGTGGATCTCGCAGCGTTGTTGTTGGCCATCGTCGCCGACAAGACGGGCTATCCCGTGTCGATGCTGACGACGGACATGGCCCTGGAAGCCGATCTCGGCATCGATTCGATCAAACGGGTGGAGATCCTCTCCGCCATGCAGGAACAGGTACCGGACCTGCCCAGGGTCGATCTGGCCGTCATGGGCACCCTGCGCAGCCTGGGCGAGATCGCCGGCCACCTGCGGAGTGCCGGCGCCGCGCCGACCCCGAACGTGCCAGTTGCCTCGGGCCAGCCGGCCCCGATCACCGCCGTCTCCCGCCAAATCGTCAAAGCCGTGGCGGCCCCGGCCACGGGCCATGACATGCTGCTCGGCCTGACGGGCACCGTGGCCGTGACGAACGACGGGACGGGCGTGGCGGAAGCCCTCGTCTACCGCCTGCGCAAGCATGGCCTGACCGCCACCCTGGTCGACACCGTGCCCGACGATGCGGCGGCTATCGTGTTCCTCGGCGGGCTGCGTGGCCTGCCGGACATCGATGCCGCATTGGCCATCAATCGGGAAGCCTTTCAGGCGGCAAAGGCGGTCGGCGCAAAATTTGAACGGTCGGGTGGAGTCTTTGTGCTGGTCCAGGACACCGGCGGCGATTTTGGCCTGTCAGGCTGTGCCGAACCACGGGCCTGGCTCGGCGGTCTGGCGGGGCTGGCCAAGACGGCAGCCCAGGAATGGCCGACTGCCCGGGTGAAAGCCGTCGATCTGGCACGGGGTGAACATGCACCAATGGCGTTGGCAGACGCACTGTTCGAGGAACTGCAGGCGGGCGGCACTGAGGTCGAGGTGGGCCTCCAGGCGGACGGGTCCCGTGTGACGCTGACGACAGTACCCGCCACGGTCACTTCGGGTGCCAATCCTGTCACGGCCCAATCGGTCATCGTTGCATCAGGCGGCGCCCGTGGCGTCACGGCGACAGCCCTGATCGCCTTGGCCCAGGAGGCTCAGCCCCGCTTAATCCTCCTGGGCAGGACGGCGCTGGATGACGAACGGGACGAACCGGCGGCATGCCAGGGCGTGCTGGGCGATGCGGCCCTGAAAGGGGCGTTGCTGGCAGCGGCGACGGCAGCAGGCAAGGCCATGACCCCCGCCGAACTGAGCCGGGACGTGAACCGCATCCAGGCCAGCCGTGACATCCGGGCGACGTTGGCCGCTCTTGCGGCAGCGGGCTCGGTGGCGGCCTACGTTGCCGTCGACGTCCAGGACGCTGCGGCGCTGGCCGCTGCGCTGGCCCCGATCCGGGCCGAATGGGGCCCGATCACCGGCATCGTCCATGGGGCCGGTGTGCTCGCCGACAAGCCAATCACCGCCAAGAGCACCGAGCAGTTCGACCGGGTCTTCAACACGAAAGTGCTCGGCTTGCGGGCTCTGCTGGCGGCCACGGCGGACGATCCGCTGGACGTGATCTGCCTGTTCAGTTCCGTGGCGGGACGCAGCGGCAACGTCGGTCAGAGCGACTATGCGATGGCCAACGAAATTTTGAACAAAGTCGCCGGTGCCCTGGCCGTCCGGCCTGGCGGCCAATGCCGGGTGAAAGCGCTGAACTGGGGTCCCTGGGCAGGCGGCATGGTCACCCCGGCCCTGCAGGCCCACTTTCAGAGCCGGGGCGTCGCCCTGATCCCGCCCGACATCGGTGCCGACATGTTCGTCGCCGAGTTACGGGACACGTCGCCGGGCGCAGTCGAGGTGGTGATCGGCAGTCCGCTGGTCGAGCCGGAGACACGGCAGATGGCGATCACCGTGAACCAGTCGACCTATCCCTTCCTGGTGGACCACTCGATCCAGTCGGTGCCCGTCGTGCCTGCGATGTTGGCCATGGAGTGGTTTGCCCGGGCCGCCACGACCTTCCGGCCGAACTTGACGCTCCTGGCTGTGCGGGACCTGAAGGTGCTGAAGGGGATCCCGGTTGAATCGTTTGACGGGGCCGGTCTCACACTGTCGGTCAGCCTGCAGGACGCCCGGGACGGTGAGACGACGGCCTTGCAGCTCATCCTGCTCGGGGCCCAGGGTCAGCGGCATTACATGGCCACCGTGGAGATGGGCCGCCCTTCCGGCGCCCCGCTGACTGCGCCGTTCCAGCGGGACGAACTGGGGCTCGGGGCGATCCCCTGGCCAGCGTCTGAAACCTACGATTCGATCCTGTTTCACGGCCCGGACTTTCAGGTGATCCGGTCGCTCGACGGCGTCTCCGACACGGGGATCAGCGGCGTGCTTGCAGGCGCCGCCGATCTGGACTGGCCCGACGGCCCGTGGCAGTTGGATGTCGCCTTGCTCGACGGAGCCCTGCAACTCGCCGGACTGTGGGGCTACAACATGCAAGGGCGGGCATCCCTGCCCACCCGGGTCGGACGCTGCCGCATGCGGTCGCCCGGCCTGCTACAGGGACCGATCCAATGCACTGTCCGCACGCGTGGCGTCGGTGAGCACCGCACGGTGTCACACGTCGTGTTTACCGCCAACGGTCAGGTCATCGGCGATATGGAGGACGTCGAATGTCACCTGTTGCCCGCCACCACAGCGGCCACGACGATGGAGGTGGTCTGACCGTGCCGGCGCCAGCCCCGATCGCCATCATCGGCATCGGCGTATGTGAGGCCGAAGGGCGCAGCACGTCAGACTTCGTGGGGGCCCTGTTCCAGGCGCCTGGGGCGAGTCTGCCGGTCGCCGCCGCCAACGGCACGGGGCACAGTGACTTACTGGCGATCCGGGTGATGCCGTTGCAGGTCGCTGGTCTGGCGGATCGACTGCCAGCGGATGCATCCCTCCGGCAGGCCGCCCACGAAGCCCTGGCGGTGGCTGGCGGGATCGCTGCGGCCCGGACCGGCGTCTTTATCGGCATCCCGGGCCAGGACGCAGGCCTTAGTGGCACGACCCGCCACTCCGATGGCTTGGCAGCATTGAATGCGGCGGCCCGGGCCTTAACAGCCGGCGAATGCGAGACGGCACTCGTGCTGACGGCAGGCCCGGCCATCGCCATGGTCCTGCAACGCCTGGATGCGGCCCGCACGACCCACCGTCGGATTTACGCCAGCCTGATTGATGTGCCGCCAGCCGAGACGGCCGCCCGTTGGGGCACAGGCTCCGGCCACAGGGATTTGTCGGGACAATTTGAACCATCCGCCACCGCCTCGGGCCTGCTCCATGTCGCCAGCGCCGCACTGTCACTGTTTCACCGGACATTGCCGGATGGCCGGCCCTGGCTCATTCGGAATCCGGTCCGGACGGCGCAGGTGTCGCTGGCCGATCCCTCCGGCGTATGGCAATCGATTGAACTGTTAGAGGAGACTGATTCGGCCGGCGGTTGGGCTCAGTCGGAGTGTCTGCCGATCATCCGGCTATACACCGGGGCAGATCGGCTGGCACTGATCCGGGCCCTGGAAATGGATCTTGCCGGCGGTGACGGGCCGGTCCGGCTGGCGATCGTGGCGCCCGACGGGTTGACCAACGACAAACAGCGCCTGCGCGCCTTGGACGTGTTGCGACAAACCGGTGATGAGAAAACGGCGCTGACGATCGCCGATGGGGTGTATTACCGGCGTGCACCGATCGGTGGTGAGTTGGCGTTGGTATTCCCCGGTTCGGCGGTGGGGTATCCCGGCATGGGCCGGTCGCTGCTGCATGTTTGGCCGGAACTGATCGATCAATTGGCGGATCAGAGCAACGGCGCAGATGCGGCCATCGGCTGGGCCTACGCGGCGCAACCGGCCCACGCCCCAAACCTGTCGCAGCGACTACGGAGCGTCTGCGTCCTCAGCCTGCTCCACCGGTTTTTCAGCGACACCGTTTTGGGATTGCGGCCACAGGCGGCGATCGGGCTTTCCCTGGGTGAAACCAATGCCCTGTTTGCCCTGGGCGTCTGGCAGGATCCCGACAGTCTCTACGATGCGAGTGATCGCGCCGGTATGTTTTCCAAGTATCTCGCCGGCACCTTTGAGGCGGCCCGACAAACCTGGGGTCTGCCGGCCACCGCCGCCGTGACCTGGACCAACTGGCGTGTGGCGGCTGACCGCCGTGACGTCGAAGCCTTGATCGCCGACGAACCCCGTGTCCATGTCCTGATCGTCAATACGCCGGATGACATGGTTTTCGGCGGTGACGACGCCGCCTGTCAACGCATCGCCGACCGCATCGGCCGTCACCGCTGTCTGGCACTCGGTTTCGATCTGACGGTGCATTGTCCGGAGCTGGCCCCCGTCGCCGACGTCTGGCGTCGCTGCCATCACCGGGAAACCAAGCCGGTGCCGGGCGTGCGCTTTTATACCCATGCCACAGGCAGCCATTACGAACCGACGGCGGACCTGATCGCCGAGCATCTGACGACACAGGCCCTCCAGACCATCGAATTGCCGGTCGTCATCGAAAACGCCTGGCGGGACGGGGTGCGGATCTTCGTGGAACATGGACCGCAGGCCTCCACGACCGCCTGCATCACCCGCATCCTTGGTGAGCGGGACCATCTGGCCGTGTCGCTCGACCGGGCCACCGGTTCACCTTTGCAGCATTTGGGCAATACGATCGCCCGACTTGCCGTTGCCGGCGTGGCCATCGACATCGCTGCCTACAACCGGCGGGCCGAACAGCTGAAGGCCCCCTCGCCTGGGTTTGCGATCCAGCCGGCGACGGCGGCAGCGCTGCCATCCTTCCGCCATGGGCCGCCCCGGGATGCCGACGGTCGGCAGCAGATGGTCCCTGCGCCCTGGTTGCCGCCCATCACCTCCCCGGGTGATGCCCCGGAGGCGGGCGCGATCACCCCGCCGACGACAGACATGCCCCCCGCGGGGCCCGAGGACCATCCCCTGGGGCAGATCTATGCGGCGCACGTGTTGGCCCAGACCAACGCTCACCAGGACTTGATGGCCGGCCTGGCGGCCCAGGGAGAGGCCCATCGGCGCTATATCGCAGCGGCCCAACGGGGTTTACAGGCTTTTGCGGTCGCCGGCAGCCCATCGCCCTCGGCCTGACCCATCGGGCGATACGGCGGCAGGTCGCTTGATCTGCGTCGTTGGCGGCAGGTCGGCTCACTGACGCCATTGCGGGAAGTAGCCGACCCGGTCCTGGATAGCGGCATCATGTGTCGAACAGGAACGTGCCCCGGGAATGTTGAACGAGGACGGCGCTGTAGTTGATCGTCACGGCTTTGAACGGATCGCCCTGCGCATAGAGCGGCCCTTCTTTGGAGCTGGCTTCGGCCGTCTTGACGATGGCAAACCGCATCGCCACGGGATGCGCCGGCACGGGCGCCTGAAGGTCAGCCGCAACTGGCACCAGGCTTGCGGCTGATGTGTCGGCAATTGGAAGACCGATGGCCAAAACAGCCAGCACGAGTCCGATGGATCTGACTGGGCTGAGAGTCATGGCGGGTTTCCTCTCGCGACCGCTGTCATCCGGGGCCGGCGCCTCAGTGTCACTGGCCCAACGATACCGGGTCTTTGAATGTCGTCGGGGCCAAATTCAAGGCAACAATGCACTCGTTTGGACGAATGAACACGGAATCCACTAGGATGGGTTCAGCAAGCGGTGAAACGATTTCGGAGGGTCTATGGCCTCGGGTTCATGGGAAGTCGCGATCCTGAACGTCTACGATCTGGACGACATTCCCCGCGAACTGGAAGGCGGCTGGCAGCCCATCGGCTTTGTCGGCTTCCAGAACCAGGAAGCACGCATCCTCGTCCGTCGTCCGAGCGTCAGCAATGCGCCCGATGAGACGGAGCCTCCGGATGCCTAACGTCCGCTAATGGCCGTTTTGGGCGGCGATGTCGTGGAACAGGTGGCCGTCGTAAACGGACTGCCGCCGGCTTTTCGTGATCGCCTGCAGATGACGACCGTCCGACAGCACGTCACGATCGCCGGCCACCGTCAGCAGCAAGCCGAAACCCAAGCGCTCAAGGCCCTGGCGGCTTTTTGGCTGAGGGTGATCATATCGTTCCCTCCCGCCAGATCGCCCCGTAGGTTCCTCTGATCCAGCCAAAGGGCGTCCACAACGCCAACTCGGCATCGACCTGGACCGGACGCCCGTCGAGGAAATGACGGGGCCCCTGCGCATCCTGGTACAGCACGAGACGCTCGCCTGTCTGGCTCAATGTCAACCCCTGCACTGTCTGTCGCAAGCTATGCCAGGCACTTACATCCTCCAATCAGGAAGGAGCCGTCGCCAAATCCATGACAAAGGCCCCTGGGTTCGGCGAACCTCAGGGGCCAGGACAGCATCAGGCGTTAGGCGAGGGAGATGGCCTTCAGGCGGGCCTGGCGGGCAGTCTCCGGATAATGATTGTGTTCGGCATGTTGGGCGATGACGTTCAACTGGTAGAAGTTGCTGCTGGCCGCAATGGCCGACTGGTAGATGTCCGTCGTTTGCGGTATGTAGCCAGCCTGGGCCCCGATATTGGCGAGGCGGAGGAGCAGGTTGACGTCCTGGGTGTGGCCCTTGGCGGCGAACAGGGCGTCTTTGGCCGATTGGTGGAAATTACGGGCGCCGGCATGCTGGACGATGCCGATGAAGTCGTCGGTCGTCCGGGCCACGAAGATCGCCCGGGTGTAGGCCGTTTTGGCCAACTCGAGATCCTGCATGTTCACGGCATCGTGGGCCATGCGGAGCAGGCTGACGACCTGGACCGATGGGCCGCCGGCTTGGCCGTTCAGGAAGACGACCGTCGAGACTTTCACGGGACCGGTCTGCAAGCCGCTGAAAGAGGCGCCGTCCTGAGCATAGGCGGGTGCACTTGTCCGAGCATTGCCTTGAGTTTGGGCAGACGTCGGCAGCACTTGGCTAGGCCGGGTCACCGGCGTCGAAGCGGACACGAACATGGCAAACCTCACTCTTGGCTTATTCGATTCTTAACCTGCTCTTCATATAGGAGGCCGCTGTCCCGCACTTGCGTGCTCCGCCGAAATGCGTTCCCGCCCGACAGGGGCTATCCCTCTCCCTGCCGACATTGTGACCAATTTGGGATTTAGTCTCGGTGTGGCGCCCCGGCAACGGGGATCCCGGCGCCAGGGGGTCAGCGACGGTAGATGACGACCGACGATCGGGTTACCAAAAGTCATTGGCCACCGGCTCGCTGTGACCCGGTTCAGTAAGAAAAAGTGTTGTGCTCCGCCTCACCTTCAACACCAGGCTATCGGCGACATACAGCCGCGAAGCGTGACATTTAACCAAAGTTAACGTATAGTTTTACTTGGACCTTAACCATCGGAGCACAATGAGGTGAATATGCCGATTGCCACAGAGAAACAGTCAACGTCCGCCGCGGCCGTTGCCGCCCGTGCGAAACGGGTGACGTTCAAGCCAGGGGCGGAAATCGTCCTGGACGGCATGAACCTGACGATCACGCTGCCTTCCGGGCACGTCGTGTCGATGCTCAGCCGCAATGTCGTGCTGGCACCGATGCTGCCCGTCGGCATCCCGGTGGCGTACGCCACCATCTAAGCGCCTGTCGCAGTCGGTACCCGGTCGCATGGCACCGAGCACCGACCGCGATAGGCGCCAAGGCCGTAACCGGTCAGACGATCGACAAACATTGAGCCCCGAATCGGGGCTCAATGTCGTTAAATACGTTTATCCAGCCTGCGGCACGTTCTCCCTGGTATCGGGCCGGACGACGCGGAACTGCCCAGAGTCACACTTACCGGTGGGTCAACCACACGAGCAAGCGACCCTGGTTTTGGAATCATCGGGTCATCCCGTGACGACGGGCCGGCCCCAGTGAAAGGCGCCAGGTCGCTTAGACGGCTGGTGGCAAGGTGTTGTAATGGGTGAGATCTCAGCGGTCGCCACGGCGTACCTCCGTTCTGCAACGATCCTGCAGGGTATGGGCCGCACCGATGCGGCCATTGGCATACTCACCCAGGCTGTTCATTTCTTTCCCGATGTCGCCGAGGCCCATGAGCGCCTGGCCAGTGCCACTCAGGCGTTAGAGCCCGGGGAACCGGCCGGTGACGCCTGCGATCTGCCGATTGAGCCGGAGGTCGCAGAGATGACACAGCCAATCCTGCCGGACGAGGCTTTGCCCGAAATCGTGGACGTCGCAGAAACCCCATCGGCGGGCGACGACGAGGTGGACTCCTTTCCAGCGGTCGAAGACATCGCAGAAACCCAATTTGCAGGCGATGACGGGGCGGAGACCCTTCCAGCAGTCGAAGACCTGACGGAAACCCCAGAAGAGGTCGGTCCCGGTGCCCTGGCACCCGGCGAGGGTGAAGCTGCCGATGACCACCTCGGCGACGTTGTCGGGCTGGACTCCGACGAGGCGACGGCCGTGCCCGGCCTGGACCGCAACCACCTGGCCCTGCTGATGACCCTTGCCGAACGATCAGTCTGGTCGCGGGACGAGTTCGAAAGCGTGGTCAAGGGCTTCTACCTGATCCCCGATGACGCATTAGAAACGCTGAACCTGCTGGCATTCGATCGCAGTGGCGAGTTGTTTTCCATCGGCGATGACCCCATCGAACTCAACATCGATGTAATCCAGGCGATGACGGTATAAATACCGACTCACCGATTACACGGTAATGAGGTCTTTCGCCTCAGACACCCACCGCCACGGTCATCCCGGGCCAGTCCTTGATCCGGAAACCGGCGATCTGGGGCCCCGGGATGCCCTCCAGCCCGCTGGGCTCCAGCCCGAAGCGGTCTTCGTCCGCTGAGTCGGCGGTCAACCGCGCCACAGAACGCTCCATCAGCTCGGTCAATGCCGCTTCGGTCGTCAGTGCCTGCACCGCGACGACTACACTGCGGCCACCTCTCCCGACGGGATATGGCGCAATCAAAAGGGGCCGTTTTACAAGCCCGGCACCATCGAGCCATCGCCCTGCTGTGCCCCGTGCGGTCCAAGGCGTCGTGGCCGATCGCTGCGATGCATGTGCCGTCCGCCCCGCAACGGACAGACGTGGCTCGGTCATGGCGAGTGAGGGTTACGAGCCCGTCACGGTATGTCGGTCAGGGCCTGCCGCCCCTCAAGGTGGTGATTCTCGGCCTTTTGCTGACGGTAATCACTTTCCGGTTCTACGGCTATTAGTTGGACGTGAGGCTAACGAATTTCCATGCCAGTAAAACCAAGCGCACCATCGGCGGCGAGACCTACACCTCGGATTTCCCCGGCACTGGGGGCGCCCTCTGCCTCATCGGGCTGAAGTGGGGGATGC
>JACMPN010000669.1 GCA_014377495.1 Candidatus Sericytochromatia bacterium | reverse complement strand
TGGCGCCTTTTTTTTTTTTCCCCCCCCCCCCCCCCAAACGAGACGTTGTGGCTGGTCATCAATTTCATGCCTGGTTGCAGCAACCCGGTCACACCGCCGCTCCTTGCCCCATCGTGTCGCTGACGGCACCGCCCCTGTCGCCTTAAGAAGTCGTCAAGGCCTGTGACCGATCAGGCGGCGACGGGCCGGAAGTTTTCCCGGAAATCGCTCAGGGCCTCGATGACCTCGTTCAGGTTCGGCAGGCGGTTGATGATGTCCCGCACCTCGGCGGAATTCACCATCCCCTTCGTGTACCAGGCCATGTGTTTGCGGGCCTCCGGCACCCCGACCTTTTCGCCCTTGTACTGGACGATCAGGGTCAGGTGTTCCATGGCGATACCCAACCGCTCGTATTCAGTGGGATCGGGCGGGGCGACGCCCGTCCTCAGGTACTCCGTGATCTGTCCGATCAGCCAGGGCGTGCCACCCATGGCCCGACCGACCATCACGCCGGCCACGGAGGTCTCCCGCAAGCGCCGTTCGGCGTCTTCGGGCGAGCGGATATCGCCCACTCCGATGAGGGGGATGCCGATGGCCTTCGCCGTCGCATCGATCATGTCCCAATTGGCGAGACCCGAGTACATCTGGGCCTTGGTCCGCCCGTGCAGGGTGATCATCGAGATGCCGCACTGCTCGGCGATCCGGGCCGTCTCGGTGCAGGTGATCCGGAGATCGTCCATGCCCAACCGCAGCTTCAGGGTCACGGGCAGCGGCGTGGCCCCGACGACCGCCTTGAGGACCCGGTCGACCTGGGAGGGCACGCAGGTGACGGAGACGCCGTCCCCGTTGCCGTTGATCTTCTTGCTGGGGCAGGCCATGTTGATGTCGACGATGACGGCACCGAAATCGACCGCCATCTCGGCGGCCTTGGCCATGTAGTAGGGATCGTGGCCGGCGATCTGCATGGCGATGGGCGGATCGGCCGGGTAGATTTTGCTCAACTCCGGCAGTTCACGCGAATGCACGAGGTGCTGGGCGACCGCCATCTCGGTGCAGGTAAGTTCGTCCGGCGACCAGCGGCGGACCATCTCGCGAAAGGCCCGGTCCGTCACCCCGGCCATCGGCGCCAGCAGGACGTTGGCCGGAAAGGTCAGATCACGGATTTTCAGGGGTCGGAGCAGCATGGGTTTCCCACCGTTTTAAAACAAGGAACGTCATCAGCGTGAAAAACGTCCACACCAACAAGTATCCGGCATAGCCAAACATCATCAACAACCCGGAGCCTGTCGCCATCAACTGGAAAACGAACAGGTAAGAGAACACCTGGAGCAAAGCCAACGGGAGCGCCAGCCGGAAGTGGCGGCCGACCAGGCGCAGGCTAGCCAGCCAGGCTTTGGGCCAGTTCTGATTCTGCCAGACCGACACGGTCTGCCAGAACAGCAATCCCAGGGCCAGCATCCCCCAGTAGCAGGCCCAGCCGAGCAGCAGGAGCGTCCAGGCATTCATCTTGGCCACGGTGGCCGCCGGCAGGCTGTTCAGGGAGCCACCCGCCTTGCGGGCGGCGTTCATCACCTGATCGATCATCGCCTGATCGGGCAAGCCGACCGACTGCGACCCAAAGGTGGCGACCAGCACCAGGCCAATGCCCAACAGGAGTAGCAGGGCGATTTCACCGCCGAGAAAGCGCCAGAAGTAGTGGCCGACCCCTTCGAGGAACTGCGACCAGGTGGTGCGGAACTCCTTGTCGGGCTGCGGACCGGCATTGACCACGGCCCGGTCCATCTGCTCCAGCCAACCGGCTCTGAAGGCGATCGTCAGGAGCCAGGCGCCGATCATCGGCACCAGGATCGACGCGCCTCTACCACCGCTGGTGGCGAGCATGGCCACCAGCAGATTCAGCACGAGGGGTGGTGTCCACAACCCGGGATTGGCCCGGAGCACGGCCCAAGTCTCGACCATCAGAACCCGCAGTGGCGGATCCGGCATTTGTACGTCCGTCATGGGCGCATGGTAGCAAACGCCAGGACCGCCGTAAAGCAAGGCGGGACAACGTTTGCAGCAACACGAAACGGTCAGGCCCCGGCGGGCGGCCATTTCCCGGTGATCCGCATGGAGCGCCGGCAGACGCGCCAGCGCCATCACGACGGCCGGATCCAGCGACCCGACGAGGCGGGGAAAAAGCGACTCCTCTTCATCCGCCGTGTGCAGGGGCGCCGATTCGGCGAAATAGCGCAGACAGACGCCGATGGGTCCCCGGGCCGCCTCCGGGATCGGGCCGCCCTGAAAACGGTCGACGGCGACGATCATCCGACCCAAAAACAGTTCGATGCGCCGGTGACAGTCGCTCAACAAGCCCAGTGGCTCGGAAAACGTGTGTTCGGGGGGCCCGCCGATGGCGATCATCCGTCATACCTCATGCAGCCATTCTCCCACCGATTGCATCAGCGATCTGCTGGACGGCAGTCCCACCATCGCTCCCGGCGGTGGCCGAGCCGGCACGTCCCCCGTATACTGCAGGTCGTTGCTGACGCACAGTCGCCGTCAGCCTTTCCCTGCCCATCGCCGGCCTTTGCCGAGGGGGGTGACGGGCACGTTTAGCTGGAGAGGGATCCCCGCATGGGCCATATCCTGGCGATCGCCAACCAAAAAGGTGGCGTCGGCAAAAGCACCACCGCCGTCAACCTGGGGGCCTGCCTGGCCGAAGCGGGCAAGCAGGTGCTGGTCATCGATCTCGACCCGCAGGGTAACGCCACCAGCGGCCTCGGCCTCGACAAGAGCGCGCTCGTCCATACGGTCTACGAGGTCCTTGTCCTCGATGCCCCCGTCGACGAGGCGATCCTGCCCACGGAACAACCGAACCTCTTCGTGCTGCCCTCGGCAATCCGCCTGGCCGGCGCCGAAGTCGAGTTGGTATCCGCTGTATCTCGCGAAAACCGGCTGAAAAATGCCCTCGCCCCCATCCTCACCCGGTTCGACTACATCCTCATCGATTGTCCGCCCTCGCTGGGCCTGCTGACGATCAACGCCCTGACGGTGGCCAGGGCCGTGATGATCCCGATGCAGTGCGAGTTCTATGCCTTGGAGGGCTTGAGTCAGCTGACGAACACGATCCAGCTCGTTCGCAAGCACCTGAACGCCGAACTGGACATCTTCGGCGTCGTCCTGACGATGGTCGACGCCCGCCTCACGTCGACCCAGCAGATCGCCCAATCGATCCAGCAGTACTTCAGCAAAAAGTTGTTCGACACGGTCATCCCCCGCACCGTGCGGTTGAGCGAGGCGCCGAGCCACGGTCAGCCGATCACCATTTACGACAAACGCTCCAAGGGCGCCCTGGCCTACCGGGAACTGGCCCAAGAGGTGTTGGCCCGTGTCTAAGCGGGGTTTGGGCAAGGGCCTGGGGGCGCTGTTCACGGGGATGACCGATGCCCAGGAGCCGGTGCGGGCTTTGGCACTCGGCGACATTGTGCCGAACCCCAACCAGCCACGCCGGCATTTCGACCCGACGTCCCTGGCCGAGCTGGCGGCGAGCATCCGTGAGCACGGGGTCCTCCAGCCGCTCGTCGTGCGACCCGGGTCAAACGGCAACCATGAGCTCGTCGCCGGTGAACGCCGCTGGCGGGCGGCCAAGTCAGCAGGCCTGACGGAGATCCCCGTCGTCGTCCTGATTCTGACGGATCGCCAGGCGATGGAAGTCGCCCTGATCGAAAACCTGCAACGGTCCGACCTGAGGCCCCTGGAGACCGCCTTGGGCCTCAAACAGTTGGG
>JACMPN010000668.1 GCA_014377495.1 Candidatus Sericytochromatia bacterium | reverse complement strand
TGGGCGCAGCCCGTCACCGTGGTAGACTCACCACCATTGGGCCGCTGGATCGCTGTGTTCGCCCGGGCGAACCGCCACCGGTCCCAGGGCCCGCACGGCAGATGTACCCACCGCCTCCCACATACCCGATCATCCCTGCAATCCGACCGTGTCACGGCGCCCAGCCGATCCCGACCGACGAGGGTGCAGCCTGATGTTGCCCGAGTCCCCGGGCTGGCTGCCGCAACCCCGACACAATCCCGGCCGCTGGCTGCCCGCCCGCACGGCCCTGATGTACACCCTGCTCGGCTGCGTCTGGATCCTCTGCACCGACGGGCTGGTGGCCTGGATCTTCCCGGAGCCGCACCTGCAGCAGACGGTGCAGACCTTCAAGGGCTGGTTCTTCATCCTGATGATGTCCGGGTTCCTCTATCTGATCATCAACCGGGATTTCGCCACGCTCCGGCGCTCCCAGTTGGCCCTGCAGGACAGCGAGAGCCGGCTGCGGGCCATCGTCGCCCATGGGCCAGACGGGGTGCTGATCCTGTCGGCCGATGGGACGCTGCGTGAGATCAATGCCGCCGGCCTGGCCCTTCTGGAAGCCGACAGCGCCGAACAGGTGGTGGGGACGTCGTTCTGGGACTGGGTCAACCCCGTCCACGAAGACGCCGTGCGCGCCCTGTTCAGCGACTTGGCACAACGCCCCGCCGGCGATCTGTCCTGCGAGATGATCGGCCGGCGGGGCACGGCGCGCTGGTGCGCCACCCGGGCCGTCCGCCTCCCCGAGACCAACGGCGAACCCGCCACCATCCTGGCCATCGCCCGGGACGTCAGCGACGCCAAGCACGCCGAATCCCGGCTGCAGCGCCTGACCCGCCTCTATTCCGTACAGGGCGAGATCAACCAGGCCATCGTGCGGATCGGCAGCCGGGATGCGCTGTTCCAGGTAGTTTGCCGCATCCTGGCCGAGCAGGGCGGCTTCCGGCTGGCCTGGGTGGGGCATGTCAACGAGGTGGGTGGCCGGGTGAACCCGGTCTGTCACAGCGGCTATGAAGCAGGCTATCTCGAAGGCATCCGCATCACCACCCGCAGCGGCCCTGAGGCCAGTGGCCCGTCCGGGGTCGCCAGCCGACAGGGCCGTTCGTCCATCGTCCACGACATTGCCTCCGACCCGGCCATGGCGCCTTGGGCCAGAGCGGCATTGGAGCGCGGCTACCGCTCGTCGGCGGCGTTTCCCCTCTGGGAGCGGGGCACCGTCCGCTGGATCCTGTCGCTCTACGCCAGCGACTCCCATTTCTTTGATGCCGTCGAAACCGAGCTGATGGAAACGATCGCCGCCGATCTCTCCTATGCCCTGGCCGCCATCTATCAGGAAAAACAGCGCCGACAGGCCGATCTGGCGTTGGCCGAGGAAAAGGAACGCCTGGCAGTCACCCTGCGCAGCATCGGCGACGGCGTGATCACCACCGACACGGGCGGCTACGTCGTGTTGATGAACAAGATCGCCGAGGAGCTGACAGGCTGGACCCAGGAAGAGGCCGTCGGCCGGCCCCTGGCCGAGATTTACGGCGTCATCGGCGAGCGGTCGCGGACGCTGGCCGAAAACCCCGTCCCGATCGTCCTACGCACCAATGGCCTGGTGGACATGGCGAGTGATCGCCTGCTCCTGGCCCGCGGCGGGCGGGAGATCAGCGTGGCGGACAGCGGCTCGCCGATCCGCAATGCGGACGGGGCGATCATCGGCGTCGTCGTCGTCTTCCGGGACATCACCGACAAGCGCAAACTGGAGGACGAGTTGCTCAAGTCGCGCAAGCTCGAATCCCTCGGCGTCCTGGCGGGCGGGATCGCCCACGACTTCAACAACCTGCTGGCCTCCATATTGGGCAGCATCTCGCTGGCCCTGGCTGTCGTCGACCCGTCCGACCGCATCCACCGGCGCCTGGCGGAAGCGGAAAAGGCCTGCCTGCGGGCCCGTGATTTGACGCAGCAGTTGCTGACTTTCGCCAAAGGCGGGATCCCCGTCAAGCACACGACCCTGATTGCCGACCTCATTCACGAGTCCGCCTCCTTCGCCACGACCGGGGCCAACACGCGCTGCGAATTCGATTTTGATCCGGAATTGTGGCCGGTAGAGGTCGACGAGGGTCAGATCAGTCAGGTCATCAACAACCTGATCATCAATGCGGACCAAGCCTCGCCGAACGGGGGCATCGTCGAGATCCGGGCGGTCAACACGACCGTGCAGGATGCCAAGGTGGCCCTCCTCAAGCCGGGCCCCTATGTGAAGATCGCCGTGTCCGACCAGGGCACGGGCATCGCCTTTGAGCACCTGCCGAAAATCTTCGATCCGTACTTCACGACCAAGGAGAACGGCAATGGGTTGGGGCTGGCAAGCGCCTATGCGATCATACGCAAACATGATGGCTACATCGACGTGGATTCCGGACCTGGGACGGGGACGACGTTCACGATTTACCTGCCTGCTGCGCCCAATGAGCAGCAGCGGCGGACCCGGACGGAGGACAGTGTGATCAGCGGCAAAGGACGCATCCTGATCATGGATGATGCTTCCAGCATTCGGGAGCTGATGGGTGAGATGCTGACCTTCCTCGGCTACGACGTGGCCTTCGCCGCCGACGGCAACGCCGCCCTGGAGATCTACACGGAGGCCCGGGCCGCCGGTCATCCCTGTGATGCCGTGATCATGGACCTGACGGTACCGGGCGGCATGGGCGGCAAAGAGGCGACCCGGCAGCTGCTGCTCATCGATCCCGAGGCCCGGGTGATCGTCTCCAGCGGCTACTCGAACGACCCGATCATGTCGGAGTTCCGTCAGTTCGGCTTCAGGGCCGTCATCGCCAAACCCTATCGGATCGCCGATCTCGGGGCGGTGCTGGCCAGTGTCCTGGATGACGAGAGCGCCACGGGCAAACCCTAACCACCAGAGATGCGGCGAGGGTGGCGTTCGAGCGCAGAGCTTTGGCGGGTGGCGTTCTCACCTCACCCCCCAACCCCCTCTCCAAGCTGGAGAGGGGGAGCCTCCGCCCGTTGCCGTGATCGTTGGGTACGCCGCACGGGCGACTCCCCGGCTTGTGGCCGCCGGATCTCCTGATCAAAGGTCTCTGACTGTTTAGCAGCGCTCCGCTGACCCCAACCCAGCGGTCTCCACGCCGCCCCGCCGGCGGCGAACGTCGTGCCCGGCAGGCTGAACGCTCGACGGCGTTTGGACGGGAAGGCTGCGCGCACCTGCGAGGGAATCGCCCGTGCGGCGTACCCAACGATCACGGCAATGGGCCAGCGCTCCCCCCTCTCCATTTTGGAGAGGGGGGCTGGGGGGGGTGAGGTGAGAACGCCACCCGCCAAAGGTCTGCGCTCGAACGCCACCCCCGCCGCATCTCCGGTCCCGGTCAGGCTCCCCGTCGCTAGGGCCTGGCGGACGGCGACGGCACGGCCGCCACGTCAGAGGGAGTCGCCACCACGTCTGACCCCATCGGATTGCCGATCCGGTTCGGGTCGATCAGCCCTGCCAAGGCCCCCAGGGCCGCTTTGGCCTGGACCTGCCGATCGATGAGACCGAGCGTGTTGCTCGGGGCATCGGGCAACCCGTCCCAGAGATACTCCCAAAAGACCCGGTCCGCCCCGAGATCGACGAGCCAGGGCAGGACCTCGCGCAGGTACCGGGCCTGACCCGAATCACCACCCTGGTAGGACTCGCAGGCTCGCTGACGGCCGTCGTCGGAACTCCAGCCCACCCCCGAGATGACGATCGGGATCTTGGCGTCGATGCGGTCCAGGGACCGGCGCAGGGCAAAGTAACGCTCGCGGATCTGGGCGGGCGTGACGGGACCGGGACGCAGGGCGACGGCCGTGATGATCGGTGCGACCGGAAACGAACGGTCCTGCAGGACCGACTCGAGGAACAGACTCTCCCGATCCGGGCCGAAGGTGACGCTGCCGAGGATCACCCGGGCCTTCGGATTCAGCGCCTTGATCGACTTGCCGGCCAGGCTGAGCAGGCGCGTATATTGCTCGGGCCGTCCGCTCCAGCCGGCCCGGGTGTCGATGGCATCACCGATTTCCCAATCGTTGACGTCGTCCCGGTAGCGCCCGGCCAGGACCAGCATGAAGCGCTGCCAGTCCTCGAAGTTCGTCGGCGGATAGCTGCCCTTCGTGTTGGTGAGGGGCCCCGAACTGGCCCAGGGCGTCGTGTCCTTGACGACGACATGCAGTTTGACGCCATGCCGCCGGGCCGACTCGACAAGGGCATCCGTGCCCCGCCAGTTCAGGGTCGTCCGCGTCGGCTGGATGCGGCTCCAGGACATCGGCACCCGGGCCCAGGTGACACCGGCCTGCTCCAGGAAGGTCATGGCGGCCTCGATCTGCTTGACCTCGTCACCGGCATCCGGGATGCCCACGCCGAGCTTGGATGCCGCCGGGGGCAGGCTCGTCGGCAGGGGCAGGCAGGTCCCGAAGGACAGATTGCAGCCGGTCACCAGCAGGGCCATCCCGGCAAGGGCCGGTCGGAGGCGCATCAGGAATGCCCGTCGCGAATCCGGGGATCGAGGGCGAAATAACTGAGGTCGACGAACAGGTTGACCAGGACGAAGGTGATCGCAAACAGGGTGACGCAGCCCTGCAGCACGGGGAAGTCCCGCAAAAAGACGGCATCGACACTGAGGTTGCCCAGGCCGGGCCAGGAAAAGACCCGCTCGGTCAGCACCGCACCGGACAGCAGATAGCCCAGCTGCAGCCCCGTCACCGTGACGATGGGGATGCCGGCATTGCGCAGGGCGTGGCGGACGACCACGTGCCAGGGGGCGACGCCCTTGGCCTTCGCCGTGCGCACGTAGTCCTGACCGAGGACCTCCAGCATGGCCGCCCGGGTCATGCGGGCGATGATCGCCATCGGCACCGTCGAGAGAGTCAGGGCCGGCAAAAAGAGGTGGGCGAGGGCATCCTGGAACGATTCGAAATCCAGCTGCAGAATCGCATCCAGCAGGTAAAAACCCGTCATCGGCTGCAGAGTCGTGGCGATGTCCAGCCGACCGCTGAAGGGGAACCAGCCCAGCCAGGCGCTGAAGACGAGCATGATCATCAGCCCGAGCCAGAAGATCGGCATCGAGACCCCGCCCAGAGCGACGGCCATGGCGAAGGCGTCCAGCCCGGAGCCCCGTTTGAGGGCGGAGACGATGCCGAGGGGCACGCCGGAGACGGCGGCCAGCAGCAGGGCCGGCCTCGACAGCTCGGCCGTGGCGGGGGACCTGGCCCCGGTCTCCGTGGTCAC
>JACMPN010000667.1 GCA_014377495.1 Candidatus Sericytochromatia bacterium | reverse complement strand
GGCGGACATGCCCATCACGGCCATGATCACCACCATCCCGGCGTGGGTGACGTGGGCCATAAGCTGGCGTGGGCATTCGGTTTGACGGCGCTCGTCCTCGTCGCCGAGGGCATTGGCGCCTATGTGTCGGGGTCTCTGTCCCTGCTGGCGGACGCCGGCCATGTATTGACCGACCTGGCGGCGCTGGGTCTGGCCTGGTTCGCCAACCGCCTCAGCTTGCGGCCGGCCAGTGCGGCACACACCTTCGGCTACCATCGCAGCGGCATCCTGGCTGCCCTGGCCAATGCCGTGACGTTGATCGTCATCGCCCTGCTGATTGCGTTTGTGGCGGTGCAGCGCCTCAACCACCCGCAACCGGTCGAGCCCCTGACGATGCTGCCGGTGGCAATTGTCGGGTTGCTCGTCAACGTCGGTCTTGGCGTCTGGCTGAGCCGGGGGGGCGGCGACAACGTCAATGTGCGGGCGGCGATGCTCCACGTGATCGGCGATGCGTTGGCCTCTGTGGGTGTGATCATCGCCGGCCTGGTCATCTGGCAGACCGGCTGGATGGCGATCGATCCATTGCTGTCAGTGGCCATTTCGCTGCTGATCGGTCTCGGGGCCTGGCAGATCGTCAATGAATCCCTGACCGTCCTCATGGAGGGCGTCCCCAAACACATTGACTCGACCGGGGTGGCCGTGGCCCTGGAAAGCATTGCCGGTGTCCGGGCCGTGCATGACCTGCACATCTGGACGATCGGCAGTGGCCTGACGGCCCTGAGCTGCCATGCCCTGATCGATGACCAGCATCTGAGTCAGGGGGCGGCGATCATCCAGCAGATGACCACCCTGCTGGAACACGATTACGGGATCCACCACGTGACGATCCAGCCCGAATGCGAGAGCTGCGACATGAACTCCGTATTCTGTCAGCTGGCCACACCGCGGGCCCCGGAGCCGCCCGCCGCCCACTGAATGTGGACGGTGGCGTTGGTGTCGGCGTTACGGATACAGGAGGGCGGCTTGGCGCTGCTTGAGGAACTGTTTGTAGACGGGTGAGTCCTGGGTGCCGCCAAAGCTCGACACCGGCGCCCCGGCCAGCAACTGTGTCCGGGCCCGGGAATCGCCGTTCATCCGGTCGAACCCCTTGGCGACGATCTTCAACTCGGTCGGATGGCGATGCTGGATGGCGGCCAGGACGGACCAGGCGGCCTGGACGGGCTGGAACGCCTGCCGGTCGGTGACAGTGAGCGTGATGCCGGGACCCTGCGGCCACTTCGTCGCCGAGAAGCTGACGCCCGGCACGGCGGCTTTTTGGAGGGCGGCAGCGACGCCCGGGGCATCGAGCCAGGGGGCGGCAACGGTCGTGAAGGCCTCGTTCCCGACCCGGCAATCCACGTTGGTGGCTTCGAACAGGCACATGCCGGGATAGACGATGGCGCTGGCGAGGGACTTCATGGCGGGGGAGGGACGGCCCCAGGGCAATCCGGTCTGGTCATGCCACATCGTCCGTTGCCAACCGCTCATCGTGATGACCTGCAAGTCGCAGCCGATGCCATGGGAGTCATTGAACAGGCGGGCCATCTCACCCATTGTCATGCCGTGGCGGATGGGGATGGGGTAGAGACCGACGAAGGAAAAGAGCGGCGTTTCCAGGATCGGGCCTTCGACGGCAGCGCCATTGATGGGATTAGGCCGGTCGAGGACGACGAAGCGGCGATTTGCTTTTTTGGCGGCCTTCATGGCCAGGCTCATCGTGGAGGCAAAGGTGTAGAAGCGGGCTCCCACGTCCGGCATGTCGCAAATCAACATGTCCACGCCTTGAAGTTGGGCCGTGGTAGGGGCCTTGCGCTCGCCGTAAAGACTGTAGATGGGGATCCCCCGGCGCTGCTCGTCGCCGATATTCCCCTGGCGGTCAGCGGCGAGGCCGTGTTCGGGAGCGAAGAAGCTGACGACCTTGATCTGGGGAGTGATCGCCAGCCGATCAGCCACACCGAGGCCGTTGGCATCGATGGCCCCGTCGTTTGTCAGCACCGCGCACCGTTTGCCCTGCGCCCAGCCGGGCGGATCCGCAGCGAAACGGTCGATGCCCAGCCGGACGGGCCCTTGGGCGATGGCGGACAGCGGGGCCAGACTCACGGCGAGCAAGGTGGCCGACAGACAGGTTTTCAGCAACATGGCCATACTATGAACCCTTCCTGATCGTTTGGTCAAACTCCGGATCGTTGCGGTTATGGCAAGCGAGCGTCTTGTCTGGGTTGCCGCTACGGCCGACGCCTTGGCGCCTTTCACCGTCAGCGCCTGGAACATTTCAGCGGCGCAAACCGTCTCAGGGTGGACGGTGATCGCCCACACTGACCGACATCGTCAGACATGGGATGATAGTGGAACAGATGAGAAATCTTGCTGCCATGACTCGTTTCGGTTCGGCCACACTCAGTTTTTTAGCGGTGGCCGGATGTCTTGCCGCGGCCACACCCACGGCACCATCGGGGGGCGCCGCCACCCCGATGAACCAACCCAGCGCTGAAGCGGGGACGACGGCGGCTTACGGATCTACCCGGCGGGGCGTCGACGAAGCGGCAGCCGCCTTGTCGAGCTGGTTGGGGTTCGAGACGGGGTCACGGGCCAATGAGCGCCTTCTGGTCGCCGGCGACGTGGCGGGAGATCAAAAAGCGGGCTTGCCAGCGCCCACTGCGGCCGCCGCACCTGCCCCGCAACCGATGGCGTCAGCGGTGCCGCCCGGGCTGGTTTCTGCCCCGCTGTCCTTGGTCGCCGGGGTTTTGCCGGCGGTCGGGGGGACGGACAACGGTGACGGATCGGTCACTGTGACCAAAACCCGCCAGGGCATCCGCCCCGAGGGTCCCTACACGGAAATCCTGGCTCTGACGTACGCCAAGCAGACCCGACTGCCGATCACCTACCGCCATCGGCTGACAGTGACGCAGGCCGGCCGAACCACCCTGTCGCAGAGCCGCAGCAAAGTCTGGCAGCCTGACGGCCGGTTTACGGAATCGGTGGCCCTGTCAGGCCTGGAACCGGCCCGGGACGGGACGATGTTGCCCTGGCGGATGGACGCCACGACCCAGGCCGGGGCCGCTGGGGGCGAGACGACGATCGGGACGCTGCGCCGCTCGGACGGGACCGCCCTGACCATTTCCCGCACCCGCCAGGCCGGTCACACCACCCTGGACGTGACCGACTCCCGGCAAAACCTCAAGCTGTCGGGCTCGAGTGACAACGCTCAGGAAATCGCCATCCTGACCATCCTCATCGAAGGCAAAACGACTGGGACCGTCACGATCTAGAACAGGCTCAAACCGGCGACAGGCCCACTTCCAGGAAGCTGTAGAGATCAGCAGGAGCCTTGCGGGGACCGGCTGTCTGGCTGACGAGCGCTGCCGTGCCGACATGGCCGGGAGCCAGTGACAGGGCTTTGGCATAGTACTGATGTGCCAATCCGATTTCACCGGCATCATGCAACAGGCCGCCCGTCAGCCGATAAAGAAACGCCTGGTCGGGTGTCAGGTCGATCGCCAGGGCCAGCGCCCGCAAAGCCGCCAGCGCCATGCCCGTACCGGCGTTGAGCTGGGCATCGAGGGTCAGGTGTTCGGTCACGAGCAAACGAAAGGTTTGTTGTTCGGGGCCACCGAGCAGATGGGCCAGCGCCTGGCGGTCCTGCCGCAGCATGGCCTTCCGCAACCCTTCGGGCAAGGTCATGACCACCTGCGCCAGCAGCTGCCGGGCCTCCGGAAAATCCTGACGGTGCAGGGCCAACCGGGCCAGATTGAGCCAGGGAGTCGGGTCCTGTGGCTGCAAGGCGCCCGCCTGGCGAAAGGCCTGCTCGGCCTCGCCCGGATTCTGTTGGCTCATCGCCACCAGCCCCAGATTGTTCCACGAATCGGCGTCTCCCGGTTGACCGGCGATCGCCGCCCGGAGATCGATGGCGGCGGTGGCGGGTTGCCCGGTCCGCAATCGGGCGACACCCCGAAAGGCCAACGCCCGATGGTCGGCTGGGGCAATCGCCAACCTGGCGGTTGCTGCCTGCTCAAGATCCAGCCAACGGTCCTGCTGGAGATACAACAACCATAGTTCCTCCCGGGCCGCCGGATGGTCGGGATCCCGATGCAGCAGCGCCACCGCCGCATCGGCATTGCCCGTCATCCGCAAGGCTTTGGCTAGGGCGACCCGGGCATCCGGCCTGGCCTCGGGTGTTGTCGTTTCAACGGCGAGGGAGAGCACCGCCAAGGCTGTCTCAGCTTGGCCCGTGGCCAGCAGGTTTTCGGCCAGATCCTGCAGGTGTCCCTGCCGCCGCTGGGCATCGGCGTCCTGCAATACGGGCAGCAACTCTGCCGGGGGCGGCAAGAGGGCCTGGTGGGTCGCCATGCTCAGCAACAACATCCGGCGCACCGCCCAAAGGTCGGGCCTGACGGCGAGGGCTGCCCGGAGATGATCTTCGCTGCCGGCGGTGTCCCCACCCTGGGCCAGGACTTCCGCCAGGCCGACATGGGGTTTCCACGTCAATGCACCCTGATCGACCGCCATCTGATGGTGTTGGCGACCGACGGTAAGGCACTCCTCAAAGGCAGCACGGGCCTCCGCAACGTGGCCAAGGGCATAGCGGGCCTGGCCAACGGCCAGCCAGAAGTCGGCAACCTGGCCACACAGCCCGGTGGCGCCTTGGGCAATGCGCACCGCCCCGGCCGGATCATCCAGGGCCAGCAGGGCGCTGACCCAGTGGGTAAAGGCCAGTGGCACGTACGCCGGAGACTCTTGTTGTTCACGGCACCGGTCGAGGCTGCGTTTCAGGGACCTGATCGCGTCATGTTCACGGCCCGTCGCCCGCAGGGCGACGCCCAGGTTGAAGTGATGAAAGGCGTTTGACGGTTGCTCGGCAATGGCGAGTTCGAGCAGGGCCACGTCCCGGTTTTCCTTGCCCAGGGCGGCACCGACAGTGCGGCGGTGGCCTTCATGACGCACAGTGACGGCAGGCAGCGGGACCCGGGGCAGCAGGCGGCCATCCGCTAACTGGCCCGGCAGCTGTTCGTGAATCCGGCCTTCGAATCGCAGGTGCAATGCCCGCGGAAAGAGTCGGGAGGCGTCCCAATCCACGCTCGCCTGGCCATCGTCGTGCTGGCTCTGGATCCGGATTTGGTAAAGCGTGGGGACGCGGTGCGGCCGGTCGATGACGGCCCGCAGGGCTGCGGCACCTTCCGGGGTCATCGTCTCATCAGCATCGAGTATCAGGATCCAGTCGCCCGTGCAATGCATGAGGGACTCGTTGCGGGCAGCCGCAAAATCATCGGTCCACGGGGCGTGGTGGACTTGTGCCCCCAGTGCGGCGGCGATCTCGGGCGTGCCGTCCGTCGAACCGGTATCCACGACGATCAATTCATCGGCAATGACCCGGACACTGGCGATCGCCTGAGGGAGCCGGAGAGCTTCGTTCCTGACGATCATCGCCACGGACAGGCGCACGGCCGGTCCCCCGTCGAAGGGCGACAACAATGTATCGAGGCCCGCCCACGCCGACGGGAGTGTGGGTTCGACGGCATCGTTGTGTTCGGTGAGTTGCTTGGCAATGGCCGGTAGGCTGGCCAGAGCGCCGGGATGGTCCGGTTGGTAGGCGAGCGCCGCTCGGCAGCAGCGCCAGGCCCGGTGCAGGTGTCCTTGGGTAAACAGGGCAACGCCCAGCAGGCTATAGGCATTCGCCTGTGCGGGATCAAAGGTCAGGGCCCGCAACAGGACGGGAATCGCCTCCGCATAGAGATCGGCAAACACGAGGGCCGTGCCGTACAGGCTGACGAGTTCGCCATCGACAGACGGGTGGTCCAGCCAGGGCTGCAGGGTGGTGATGACGGATGCGTAGTCATCCTGGGCAAAAGCGTTTTCGGCGGCCTGGCGGGCCCGATGCAGGCGATCGGTTTCAAAGCGCATGGGTGGCCGATCACCAATCGGGGTCAGGGTCTCCGTCAGCCATTGCCGCCATACCTCGGCAGTGGCCGTTGCCAGTGGCAGGACATGTAACTGAGCAGCGGACCAACCCGCCTGCAGGAGGGCGATCGAATCGACGGCTGGCGTGTGCCAGATCTGATCGAACTGGGCGGCGGCGGAGTGGGTGGTGGGACTGAGGACGCCGGTGACGAGCAGGATCCAATGTCCCTGATCGTGGGCCTTGAAGCCCATGCCGGGAGCTTCGGCCAACGTGGCGAGCAGGTTCATCGGTTCAGCCCCGACCGCCTCCCGCAGATCGGTTGGCCAGGCGTCGGGCGGTCCGTCGCCGGCAATGCCCAATATGTAGGTTTCGGCAGCCGCCCGCAAAAGCGGCAACCAAGGGCTCTCCCCGTCGGGTCGACGCAAACGCCAGAGCAGGCCGGGGCGGTGCTGGATGCTGCCAAGACGAAGTGCCATGGAACCCCCGTTGTGTCGATGCAGATGTGCCCCTCGGCGGCCAAATCATCTTACGGCACCAAACGGGGTCAGCGTGTCTCCTGTCAGCATTGCCAGCGGCGGCTGATGTGCGCCAGGTGGCCGGGAGCATCGACCGGCATGGCAAAAAAAAAGGTAGGGCAAGGCAGGGAAAAAGCAAAAGAGGGAATTCCGGAAAAGGAAGGGTGTGTTGTGGGGGGATGCAGGACGAGTCGATTTGGCGAATCGCCCTGCACCCCCCCACAACACACCCTTTAGATGACGTCGCGGGGGGTGCGCACCCATTGGGTGGTGGGGGCCGGTCGGAG
>JACMPN010000666.1 GCA_014377495.1 Candidatus Sericytochromatia bacterium | reverse complement strand
GGGGCCGGTCGTCCCCCGGACCCCCGTGCCGTTTGCCTGGGCGTTGATGAAGCTGGCGACCCCGCCGGCGTTTCCCTGGGGCGTGGGGTTGTTGATCGTCGTGGCCCCGGTGAAAATGTCGACGCCGTTCAGCCGCAGGCTGCCGGGGCCGAAGCTGAGCGGTCCGGCAGCGACGACAGCTGGGGCCGTCACGTGGGAGGTCAGGGTCGATCCGGCGGGAAACTGGGTGATCGTCGGCCCATTCCCCGACATCGTCAGGTTGACCGTTTCGCCGATGGCGCTGAGGATCAACGTACCGTTCGTGTTCGTGGCGGCGCTGACCCCGTTCAGGCCACTCTTGGCGTTGATGGCATCGACGAGCCGCTGGGCTTTCTGGTTTTGCGACGGGCCACCCGTCGTCAGGTCGACAGCGCCGATGTCGATGCCGTTGATGACCATTTCGCCGGCAACCAGATTGGGGCTGACTGCCGGTACCGGGCCGGCAGCAAAGGACTGCACCAGGTTCCGTGCCGTGGAGCCGTTGTAGATGCCGGTGGCACCGCCGATATCCGTCCCGGCCACGGCAATTTCCTTGCCGGTCGGGGCGCCGGAGCCGTCACGGGCCTGCAGCGTCACCCCGAACGTGCCGCCACCCATGGCGGTGACCACACCCCGCACCCCAGTCCGGTCGGTCACGGAATTGATCCGGTCAGCGAGGCTCTGGGCGTTGTCATTCGAGGTCCGGGTCGTATCCGGAAGGTTCATCGCCCCAAGGTCGTAACCGTTGATGCTGAGGGATCCGTCGGGCATGGCGAAGGCGCCGGCCAGGACGGCCCGGGCGGGGATGCGCTGCACCACCGGCACCTGGGTGCCGGAGACGCCGCCCAGCCCCATCGACGTGAGGTCGACGCCGTTGATGACGACGTCCTTGCGGGCGTCGAAGGGCGGCAGGTGGGACTGGTGCCCACCGAAAACGAATTTCTCACCGTTGGAGTAGTTGCCGATCGTGACGACCTGGTCGGTCATCTGCTCGACTTCCCGGGAGATGGCGTCGTACTGCTCGGGGCTGAGATGGGTATTCGCCGCCCGCACGGCCAATTCCCGGATGCGCTGCAGGATGTCGTTCACCTGGCCAAGGTTATCGTCCTGGATGTTGGCCAGGGTCTGGGCCTGCTGGATATTCTCGTTCAGGCGGTTGTTCAGGCCGATCGAGTTCCGCAACGTCAGTGAGCGGCCGATGTGCAGGGGATCCTGCGACGGACGGACAAATTGCTTACCGGAAGAAATCTGGTCCTGCAGCTTCGCCTGCTCTTCCCGTCGGCGTCCGAGGTTGAAGAGAAAGTTGTTATGAAGGATAGCGTTTGTCACCCGCATGAGATCTGCTCCTGTCAGTCCGGCCGTAGACTCTCTATTCGGCGTCACTCGGCGCGACCTTAAGGGCTTGCCGGGGATACGTGACCGAGCCCGAGGGTCGGGGGACATGTGCTGCGAGGCAGCCTGAGGAAACAATCTTGGGTAGGAGGGTGACGCAGGATAACGACCCAACGCCGAGCCAACCGGCACTCCGGCGACCGAACTTATCCCCGGCAAGCCCTCGGGGCTGTGGGCTAGGATGGCAGGGAATGCCACCGAAAGGGCCCGTTACCGATGCTGTCAGATGCCGACCTCATCCCATTTGCCTACATACAGGACTGGCCTGCCGCCCGAGCCTTCTACGAAGGCTGTCTCGGCCTGACCTGGCGGCCGCGCACGGATGACTGGGTGATGGTCGCCACGGCCTCGGGGACCCGCTGTGCCTTGATCAGCGAAGCACGCCGGCACGAGACGGGCCCGGTGCATCGGGCAGGGCTGTTTTTCGCCGTGGCCGGTGGGCTCGATGTCCGGTTGGACGCCCTCGCCGCCCAGGGCGTCAGCATCGTGCGGCCGTTGCACCGCTTCAGCCACGGGGCCGAAGCGGCCATCGCCGACCCGGATGGCAACGTCCTCGTCCTCTATGAGACCAACATCGGCTTTTGAATGGCATTGACCGGCCGACGGTCGCCGGCGCGTCCGACCTGGATAGTGCGTGCTGGTTTTGCAGAATGGCGCTCGGTCTGGATTAGGCTCGGCTGCCGGAAGGCTTAAGCGTTCCTGCACCCGGAAAATGCTTGACTCAGGCGCTCTCCAGGGCTTAGGTTATTAACAAGTTAAGGATTATATAAAGGAGCTGCCGGTGATCCGTCGTGCCGTACCCGCCATCCTGCTCACTGCGGTCCTCGCCGCCTGTGCGGCGCCCAGTCTGCGCTCGGTGATACCCGGCTCCAGTGCCGTGGCCACCGGCTACGGGTCGGCCGCCAACCTGCCCACCAAGGGCCAGCCGCTCTCCGGCAAGGTCGTGCGGATCACGGGCTCGAACAACGTGGAGATGACCAAGCTGGTCGCCCAGGGCTTCGATGTTTACGGCAAGGACGGCAACGCCATCATTGGGGAGATGTCCGACGAGATGTTCGCCCAGCTGACCAAATCCGGCCGCCGGATTGAAGAAGTGCCCTTCCGGGCGATGACGCCCCGCAACACCTTCGACAAGGGCTACCATACCTATGAGGCGCTGGCCAACGAGCTGAAGGGCCTGGCGGGCAGCCACCCGGACATCGCCACGCTGCACGACATCGGCGACGGCTGGGAAAAGACGGCCGGCAAGGCCAACCGGGACATCTGGGCGATCCAGATCTCCAGCAAAAAGAACACGGGCCCCAAGCCTAGCCTGCTGTTCATGGGCTGCACCCACGGGCGTGAACTGGCCTCCACCGAAGTGCCGTTCCTGGTCGCCAAGAACCTGATCGAGAACTACGGCAAGGACCCCAAAATCACGGAGTGGGTGGACACTCGGGACATCTGGTTCGTCCCGATGGTCAATCCGGACGGCCACGCCAGGGCCGAACAGGGCTACTCCTGGCGTAAGAACGCCAACTCGACCAACGGCGGCGCCAACTCCACGGCCTTCGGCGTCGACCTGAACCGCAACTACTCCTACATGTGGGGCGGCGGCGGGACGAGCCCCAGCCCGACGGATCAGACCTACAAAGGCCCATCGGCCCTCTCGGAGCCCGAGACCCAGGCAATCGATCGCCTGATGGCCAGCCACAAGTTCACCTTCTCGGTCTCCTACCACTCCTTCAGCAACGAAGTGATGTGGCCGTGGAGCTACAGCACCAGCCCGGCACCTGATGCCAAGCTGATGAGCACCATCGGCACGAAGATGGCCAAGATGGCCAACTATACCTTTGAGCAGTCGGCCGGGATGTACATCGCCGCCGGTGATTCCGACGACATGGCCTACAGCAAATACAAAGTGCTGCCCTTCACCGTCGAGATCGGGACCTATCAGGACGGCTTTGATCCGCCGTACTCGAAGGTGCAGCAGTTCTACAAGGAGAACAAGCTGGGTGCCGAGTACCTGATGACGATTGCGGACAACCCCCAAGCAGCGTTAACCCGCTAAACACACGGGCGAGGGTTCGGCACGACGGCGGCTCCTGCGGGGGCCGCCGTCGTGCGTCGATGGGGCTCCCTGTCGGCGATGAGGCCCGAAGCACGATAGGATGAAGGTGGCTGTCCGAATACGGGTGGCTTCTTAGGGGCCGCCCCTTTACCTGGCACAGAGGACTTGATGGCCGATCGCACGGACTCTCCTGACAAACCCTCGGCAACGCCGAAAGCCGCGAGTGACAAGCGGCCTTTGCGGCAGGATCTGGTCAAGTTGACGCTGGCCATTTTTGGTTACGCCGCCTGGCTTTGGTGCACCGGCCTCAGTGTCGCTTACCTCGATGAGCACGTCTTTCCCCGGATGTTTCCGGCGGGCATCTTCCATGCCCATGCCCAACCGCACGCCCTGATGCTCGAAGCGATGATCCTGCTGATCATCGGCGGGTGCCTGGTGGCCCTGTTTTCGGCGAGCCGGCGCGGGTGGG